>NZ_JBEXXE010000041.1:69104-69232 GCF_040630255.1 Streptomyces sp. NPDC005820 | reverse complement strand
CCGGTCCTCTCCGGGCGGCGGACGCCGGACGCCTCCCGGTGCCGGACGCCGGTCCTCTCCGGGCGGCGGACGCCGGACGCCTCCCGGTGCCGGACGCCGGTCCTCTCCGGGCGGCGGACGCCGGACGC
>NZ_JBEXXE010000041.1:32141-69011 GCF_040630255.1 Streptomyces sp. NPDC005820 | reverse complement strand
CGGACGCCTCCCGGTGCCGGACGCCGGTCCTCTCCGGGCGGCGGACGCCGGACGCCTCCCGGTGCCGGACGCCCGTCCTCTCCGGGCGGCGGACGCCGGACGCCTCCCGGTGCCGGACGCCCGTCCTCTCCGGGCGGCGGACGCCGAATGCCTCCCGGTGCCGGACGCCGGTCCTCTTCGGGCGGCGGGTGAGGGCGCTCCAGATTCGGGCGCCCTCCTGGCGCCGGGTGTCGGTGCTCATGCGCCCGCTCCCTTCAGCTCCTGGGCGGCCGTGCGGCCGTCCATCGGGTTCTTCGCCGCCAGGAGTTGTTCGAGGGCGGCCTTCATCCGGCGGGCCGCGGCCTCCGGCTTCGCCGAGCCGAGGTTGGAGGAGGCGACGATCGGGCCCATGCGCTGGGCGAGGATGCCGGTGGAGCCCGCGAACCAGATGTGGGGCTCGGTGGCGGGATGGTCCATCGCGGGGCGCGAGTACTCGTTCTGGGGGGCCAGCTTCAGATACGCCGGGTCCTCGAAGGTGGGCAGGTACGCCGGGACATGGCCGCCGTTGGCCCAGGTGGTGGCGTGGGTGACCATGTAGGCGGCGAGCGCGTAGGCGTCCTCGTTCGCGGCGCCGCCGCGGTGGGCCTGGTGGGGCAGGATGAAGGAGTGCGACTCGGCGTGGGTGGCCGGGGTGCCGAAGACGGGGGGCAGCGGCTGGGCGCCGTACTCGATCTTCTGGGAGTTGAAGTACGGCACCGACCAGTTGCCCTCCCAGGTGAAGGGGGAACCGGCGAGGAAGGCCTCGGCGTCGGCCTCGCCGACCGTGACATGGCCGTCGGTGACGTGCTTGCGGAAGAACTCCAGGACCTCCGTGGCCTTGCCGGTGTCGAAGGTGACGTCCGTGTGGTCGTCGCTGAAGTAGGTGCCGCCGAGCTGCTGGTGGAAGGCGACGAAGAACCACCAGCAGAAGTTCTGGTCGTTGGCGTGCAGGCCGAGGGTCTGCTGTCCGTCCTTCAGCTGCGCCTTCGCCGCCTTGAGCACGGCGAACCAGTCGTCCTGCGAGGTGACGGTGGGCAGCCGGCCGTCGGCGTCGAGGAGGCCCGCCTTCTCGCAGACGTCCTTGCGGTAGAAGCTCAGCTGGACGTGGATGTCCAGGGGGAGGGCGTACAGCTTGCCGTCCACGATGCCGCGCTGCCACAGGACCGGGTTGAAGTCGGCCTCCCGGACGCCGTACCGGGCGAGGAGGTCGACGTCCCACGGGTCCAGGAGACGGCCCGGGGCGAAGCCGGGGATGCGGCCCTGGTGCATGACGGCGAGTTCGGGGGCGCGGTTGCCGGCCGCGGCCATGGCGAGCTTGGTGTAGTACGGTCCGCCCCAGGTCAGGGTGGCGTCCTTGACCGCGATGTCCGGGTGCTCCTTGCGGAAGGCGTCCACCATCGCGACCTGGTTGGCGCCGTCGCCGCCCTGGAAGAGATTCCAGTAGCGGACGCGGGTGCGGCTGCCCGCCGCGAGCGCGTCGGCCCCGGTGCCGAGGGCGGCGAAGCCGAGACTGCCCGCGACCACGGCGCCGCCCGCGGCAGTGAGGAGTTGCCTGCGATTCAGGCGAGGTTGTGCCATACCTTGCCCCTGTCGTTCGACATTTCGGATCTTGCCCGTAACTTCGAACGCGACCGTAAAATCGATGCGCTTGCGCGTCAATGGTTTCGACACGAAGTCTGATAGCGCTTTCTATCGCAGCCGCGCCTCTCCCCCCACCCCCGTCGAATCTTTTCGTGACGCGGACACAACCAGCCGCGTAGGCTCGAAGCCGCGACCGGAGGGCGCCGGGCGGGCTGCCGTACGGCGGCGAGAAGGGGGCGGGACCTGATGGACATCGCGGGCGCGCGCGGGACGGCGGCCCGGATCGCCTCCGCGCTGCGGCGCCCGAGGACCGGGCCGGCCATGCGCGAACTGACCGGCGAGCTCTCCGCCGCGCTGCGGGCCGGGCCCCGGCGGCCGGCCGGGGTGCGGGAGGTGTCCCGGGCGCTGTGCGAGGCGATGGCCGCACGGCGCGGCGGACGCCCCGTGGAGCTGCGGTTCGAACGGTTCCCCGACGAGATCGGCGTGACCGGGCTGTGGGTGGAGTTCCGCGACTTCGACCTGGTCATCGTGGAGGAGCGGGCCGAGGCCGTGCAGCAACTGGTCATCCTCGGCCATGAGCTGTGGCATCTGCACGCCGGGCACCGGCACCACCACCACGGTGTCGGCCGGGACGCGGCGGGGGTCCTCGCCGGACGGCGCGACTGGGAGTCCATGGCGCTGACGGTCGCCGCCCGCAACGGGTCCCGGGAGACCGACGAGGCCGAGGCGGACGACTTCGGGCACCGGCTCGCGGCCCGCTTCCGGCGCCATCTCGCCGAGGGCGTGAGCGGGGACGGTAGCGGGGGCGGGGCCGGTGGCTCCGGTGGCTTCGGTGGCTCCGGCGGGGAGGCCTCGCCGGTCCAGCGGTCGCTGGGCTATCGCGGACGCGGGGGCGCGGCCCGGTGATCCACGGTCTGTACATCTCCTTCTGGCTGCCCACCGTGGTGCTGGGCGCCGCCCTGGCGATCAAGCTGCCCAGCATCCTCAAGCTGTGGCGGGACCCGCTGCTGCGGGCGGTCGGCGGACTGCTGCTGTTCGCCTGCGCGGTGTTCGTGTTCGCCGCCCCGCGGACGATCGCCTGGACCAACCGGGTCACCGGCGTCCCCAACATCGCGGCGCCCTGGGTGTACTCCCTGCTCACCGCGCTCTCCGCGTCCTGGCTGCTGCTGGTCATCGCCTGGCGCAACAACCTCACCGAGCGTTCGGCCCAGACCCGGCGGGCCACCCGCTGGGTGGTGTCCGTGTACGCGGGGGTCGTGGTCGCGCTGTGGGTGCTGTTCACGCTGGCCGACGTGCCCGTGGAGCGGATCCGGGACCTGGACACGTACTACGCCACCACGCCCTTCATGCGCGAGGAGATCCTGCTCTATCTGCTCGCGCACACGGTGGCCTGCTCGGTCACCGCCGGGCTGATCTGGAACTGGAGCCGCACCGAGGGCCTCGACGCCTGGCTGCGCTGGGGGCTGCGCTTCCTGGGGGCCGGGTATGTGACGAACCTGCTGTTCAGCGCGGCCAAGCTGACCGCCGTCGTGGCCCGCTGGACCGGGCACGACCTGGACTGGCTGAACACCAACATCGCGCCGTCGGCCGCCTGTCTCGCGGCCACCCTGGTCGCGATCGGCTTCATCGTGCCGCACGCCGGCCAGTACCTCCAGGAGCGCTGGCGGGTCCGCCGGCTGCACCGCGGCCTCCGGCCGCTCGCCCGGCTGATGCGCCCCGTCGTCGGCACCCGCGAGCCCCTCGCGCTGCGGGCCACCCCCGAACTCCGGCTGATCCGCCGCGAGACCTTCATCCGCGACGCCGTCCTCCAGCTCTCCCGCCACCTCGACGACGACCTGCGCAGGCGCTCCTACGACGCCGCGGTCGCCCTCGGCCACGACCGCGGTCGCGCCCAGGCGCTGGCGGCGGCGGTGACGATCCAGGAGGCGGTGGCGGCGAGCCGCCGAGGGGAGTCGTCACCGGAGGGGCCGGCCGACACCGGACCGGCCGACGGGGCGGACCGTCCCGCCCGCTCCGGGGACACCGCCCCACCGATCGGAAACCCCGCCCTGGGCGCCGGCGCCGGCGCCGCCATCGCGGCAGCCCGCGGCGCGGGCCCACGCCTGGAGGAGACGCTGCCCGGGAGCACGGGGGTGGAGCCGCGGGGCGCGGAGGCGGAGGCGGAGGCGGAGGCGGAGACCCAGGGTGCGCAGACCCAGGGTGCGCAGGCCCAGGGTGCGCAGACCCAGGGTGCGCAGACCCAGGGTGCGCAGGCCCCAGGTGCGATCCAGGGTGCGGGATCCCAGGGCATGGGTGCCGGGTCGACGCGTGTCGAGGCCTCGGCGCCCGCGGCGCTCGGGGAGTCCGGTTCCGCCGGCCCGTCCGCGATGTCCGGCTCCCCCGGGAGCGGGGCCGGGGCGGATACGACTTATCTGTTGCGGGAGATCCAGGCCGTGTCCGAGGTTCTCCGGTATCCCGATGACATCGACGCGGTCCGTGAGCTCGCGGTCCGCCCCGGCAGAGAGCATGTCCCCGCATGACTGAAGATCCCACCCCCGCCAGAACCGCCGTAGTCCTGGGGGGATCCCATGCCGGCATGCTCGCGGCGGCCGCCCTGGCCCCGCTCGCCGAGCGGGTCGTCGTCATCGAGCGGGACGTCCTGCCCGACGGCCCCGAGCCCCGCAGGGGGCTGCCCCAGGCGCGCCACGCCCACATGCTGTGGTCGGGCGGGGTGCGGGCGCTCACGGAGCTGCTGCCGGGCGCCACGGAGGCGCTGCGGGCGGCCGGGGCGCGCCGGCATCCGGTCACCACGGACATGGTCGTCATGGGGGCGCGCGGCTGGTTCCGGCGCTGGCCCGAGTCGCACCATGTGATCCTCGCCGGGCGGGACCTGCTGGACGCGACGGTCCGGGCGCAGGTCCTCGCGGACGAGCGGGTGGAGCTGCTCGACGGCACCGAGGTGCTGGGCCTGGAGGGCACGACGGGGGCGGTCACCGGGGTGCGGGTCCGCAGCCGGGAACGGGACGGGGACGGCGTACGGGACGGGGACGGCGTACGGGTGGTGCGGGCCGGGCTCGTCGTGGACGCGACCGGGCGCGGCTCGCGGGCGTCGCGGTGGCTGACGGAGCTGGGGCTGCCCGAGGTGGAGCGGCGCGAGGTCGACGCGGGGCTGGCGTACGCGAGCCGGCTCTACCTCGCTCCCGAGCAGGCACGGTCCGGCTACCCGATCGTGAACGTGCAGCCGGATCCGCGGGACGCGCGTCCGGGGCGGGCCGGCTTTCTGCTGCCCATCGAGGACGGGCGCTGGATCGTCACCCTCAACGGTACGCGCGGCGGTGAACCGTCCGCCGACGCCGGGGACTTCGTCCGGTTCGCCCGGGAGGAGCTGCGGCATCCGATCATCGGGGAGCTGCTGGAGCGGGCCGAGCCGCTCACGGACGTGTCGTACACGCGGGCCACGCTCAACCGGCGGCATTTCTACGAGCGGATGCCCCGCTGGCCGGAGAACTTCGCGGTGCTCGGGGACGCGCTCGCCGCGTTCAACCCGCTCTACGGGCACGGTCTCGCCGTCGCCGCGCAGAGTGCGGCGCTGCTGCGGGACGTCGTGCGGCGGTACGGATGGGGGGCGGCCGGGCTGGCGCGGCGGGTCCAGCGGGCGGTGGCCCGGCCGGCCGGGGCGGCCTGGGATCTCGCGATCGGGCAGGACGTGTTCTATCCGGGGGCGACGGAGGGCGGTCCGACGGCACGGGACCGGGTGCTGTCGGCGTACGTGGGGCGGCTGATGCTGACGGCGACCGGGAACGGACGGATCGCCCGGCGGGTGACGGACGTGACGTCGCTGGAGCGGGGGGCCGCGGTGCTGCTGACGCCGTCCGTGCTGCTGGCCGCCGCGAGGGGTCCGCTCAAGCCGGCCTTGAGCGGACCGCCGTTGACAGCGGACGAACGCAAGCGGGCGGGACTGGAGTAGCCGCGGGTCCGCCGGTGCCGGCCGGGTTTCCCGGCACGGCAGCCGCACGCCCCAGGGGCGCGGGGAACTGCGCGATCAGCCCCCACGCACCCGCACCCGCAGCCGCTACCGCACCCGCTCCCGCACCACCGCCTACAACCGACTCAGCCCTTGAAGGCGGGCTGGGCCAGCCCCTTCCCCACCCCCGGTATCACCAGCAGCGAGCCCGCCACCGGGTGGGGGGCGTCGAGGCCCACTCGGGCCGTCGTGATGTAGAGGTCGGTGAGGTCGGCGCCCCCGAAGGCGCAGGCCGTCACCCGGGGGGTGGGGAGGGTGATGACGCGGTCGAGTTCACCCGTGGGGGTGTAGCGGCGGACCGCTCCGCCGTCCCAGAGCGCGACCCAGACGCAGCCGTCCGCGTCCACGGTCAGCCCGTCGGGGAAGCCGGCGCCCTCCTCGATCTCGGCGAACGGGCGGCGCTCGGAGATCCGGCCGTCGGCGAAGGAGAAGACGTCGACCCGGCGGGTCGGGGAGTCGATGTAGTACATCAGCGAGTGGTCCGGGCTCCAGCCCGTGCCGTTGCTCACCGCCACGTCGTCGAGGAAGACCTCGGCGGTGCCGTCGCCGGTGAAGCGGGACAGGGTGCCGCCGCCGGGGGCCTCGTCGTAGCGCATGGTGCCGGCCCACAGGGAGCCGTCGGGGGCGACGGCGGCGTCGTTGGCGCGGCGGCCGGGCACCGGCTCGTGGTGCAGCCAGCGGAACGCGCCGTCCTCGTCCAGCAGGGCCACGCCGTCCCGGAGGTTGAGGACCAGGCCGCCGCCCTCGCGGGGCTTGGCCGCGCCCACGTGCTGGTCGGTGACCCGGACCGTGCGGCTACCGGTCGAGGGGTCGTAGGTGTGCAGCCGGGAGCCGAGGATGTCGAGCCAGAGCAGTCGGCCGGTGGCCGGGTCCCAGGTGGGGCCCTCGCCGAGGGTGGCCTCGGCCCGTACAGCGACGTCGTACGAGGTGCTCATGCCACGCTCCGGTAGCCGAGGAGTTCGGAGAGTTCGGCGGCGCCCTTCGCGGCGAGCTGCTCCAGCTCGATGCGGCGCTCGTCGCTCCAGCGGATCATGGGGACGGAGATCGACAGGGCCGCCACGACCCGGCCGGTGCGGTCGCGGACGGGGGCGGCCACACAGCTGACGTCGGGGTTCGACTCGCGGCTCTCCACCGCGACGCCCCGGTCCCGGATCTCCGCGAGCGCGGTGCGCAGGGCGGCGGGCTCGGTGATGCTGTTCGGGGTCATCCGCACGAGGTGGGCGTCGTCGGGGACCCGGGCGGAGAGCTCGGCCTCGGGGAGGGAGGCCAGCAGCATCTTGCCGACGGAGGTGCAGTGGGCGGGCAGCCGGCGGCCGGCGGCCGAGACCATGCGCACCGCGTGCGTGGAGTCGACCTTGGCGATGTAGATGACGTCCGTCCCTTCGAGGATCGCCACGTGGACGGTCTCGTCACACGTCTCGGCGACACTGCGGGCGACCTGCTGACCCTCGGCGGCGACGTCGAGCTGCTCGGCGTACCGGCTGCCGAGCTGGTACGGGCGGACGCCCAGGCGGTACCGTCCGGGCTGTCCGGGCATGGGGACGATGTAGGAGCGCGCGGCGAGCGTGGTCACCAGTTCGTGCACCGTGGTGCGCGGGAGCTGGAGTTTGCGCACGATGTCGGGGGCGGAGAGCGTCCCGTCCCCGTCGAGGAAGAGCTCGAGAATGTCGAGAGCTCGGGTCACGGCTGGTACGAGGCGTCCCACGACCGGCCCCCTCCCTGTTTCGTCCCTGGCCTGCGTTCGAAATTTCAACAGGCGATCGGCATGGCGAACACAGGCTGTCATATGGCGCTGCGCTGGGCAATGGTCCTGAAACGCCTCGGTGCGCCAGGATGGGGGCATGCCGACCCCGAAACGTCTCGCCGGCACCTTCAGTGTCGCCGACTTCCAACTCGTGCTGCTGCGCCGCATGGCCGACCACAACCCGGATCTGGTGGACGACGCCCGCCATGGCCTGGGGGTGTCCCTGGCGCAGATGAGGGAGGCCAACAAACGCTGGCAGGCCATGGTCCACTCCCCGCACGCACGGGGCGCCCTCTCCCGTTACCGCTCGGTCCTCGGTGAACCCGAGTCGAGGACCGCCCGCCGCGTCGGTGACCTCGACTGCGAGTCCTGGCAGTGGCCGATCCCGCTCTGGCCCGATCTGCGCTTCGAGGTGCTGCTCGCGCCGAACAACTCCGTCTGGAACGACTGGCTGGTCCGCGGCCCGCAGCGGCCGGGCCCCGCGCCGCGCACCCTGGACGACCTGGCCCCTTGGTCCTGCACGGTCGACGAGGTCGCCCGCGCCTTCGCCCCGGCCCGGCCGCTGGAGGGGACCGCCCCCAGCCGCTGGGGGCTGGCGTTCACCGCGCCGGACCGGCTGGGCGTGCCCAGGGAGGTGATCGCCGAGTTCACCTGGGGGCTGCTCCAGCGGACGACGATCCACGACGGCCGCGGGCTGCCGCCCGAGCCGTACCCGGAGTACTAGGCCGTGTCCGCAAAGTCCCTCCCCCAGAGGGGGTACCCCCAGCCCCACGACGCCTGGCACGCTCCCCCAGAGGGGGCACCCCCACCCGCCGCGCCGGGCGAAGCCCCAAGTACATCCAGTACGAGGGTCTCCGCCCGGCACGCCGAGAGCACGCTCCCCCGCGCTCGGCTTCGCTCGCGCGGGAGGGGCCCCCACGACGCCGCGCGGCCCGCCCTTCGGGCGGACGACGGGACTTTGCGGACACGAACCTAGGCCGTGTCCTGGGACCCGCCGCGGCGGGTCGTCGCGAGGATCCCCGCGACGACCGCCGCCACCGAACCGGTGTGCAGGGACAGGAACAGGTTCGGTTCGACCAGCTCCAGTTCCATGACCTGGGGGCGGCCGTCGTCGCCGGTCACGAGGTCCACGCGCGCGTAGAGCAGTTCGGGGGCCTCCGGTACGGCCGCCAGGGCCTGTTCCGCCACGGCCAGCTCGGCGTCCGTCGGCTGCCACGGTTCCAGGCCCGGGTGAGCCACCTTGCGCTCGTCGTACGGCGTGCCGGGCGCGAGGACGGCGCCCTTGCGGCTGGCGTGCAGCAGACGGCCGCCGAAGAACTGCAGGGCCCGCTCACCAGCCACGTCGATGGTGCGCACATAGGGCTGCACCATCGCGGTGAGGCCCTCGGCGTGCAGGCGCGCGAGGTGCCGTACGGCGGTGTCGTGCTCGTCGGGGGTGTAGCGGGCGGCGAACCGGGCGCCCCCGGCGGAGGTCGGCTTCACGACGTACTCGTGGTCGTCGGGGAGGCCGACCGGGTCGCCCGGCGCGAGGTAGCGGGTCGGGACGGTCGCGACTCCGGCGGCCGCGAGCGTGCCGAGGTAGCGCTTGTCGCTGTTCCAGCGGATCACCTCGGCCGGGTTGGCCAGCCGGGTGACCGCGGCGGTCTTCTCGGCCCAGGCCAGGAACTCGGCCGCGCGCCAGCTGTAGTCCCAGGTGGAGCGGATGACGGCGAGGTCGTGGGCCGCCCAGTCCACGTCCGGATCGTCCCAGACGACGGCCCGCGCGTCCGCCCCGGCCTCCTGCAGCGCCGCCACCAGCCCCGGCAGATCCTGGTCGACGGAGACCTCGGCTCCGGGCCGGCAGGTGACGAGAGCGATACGGGGCACAGCGGGACTCCCTCTTCGTGCGCATGTCCGATGATCAGTCCCCGGAAGGCTAACAACCGCGCCTCGGCGAAAGCGTGCCGGCTGTCGCCCGGGGCGCTGCGGCTCTACGACGGGCTGGAGCTGCTGCGGCCCGCACGGGTCGACCCGGCCCACCGGGTACCGCTACCAGGCGGCCGGCCGGCTCGAACAGGCCCGGCTGGTGGCCTGGCCGCGGCGGCTCGGGATGCCGCGGTCCAGCCGGGGCCCGGACGACGTGAGCAGTGTGTTGGCCGACATGGTGCCGACGGCCTGAGCCGGGGCAGGATCGGGGGCACAGGGTCACCAGTCCAGCGGCCCACCGGTCCAGCGGCGCCACCAGTCCGGCAGCCCCGGTCCGGCACAGCCCCCAGTCCAAGGAGCGTCCGCGTGTCCTCTCTCTTTCCCGCCCTCACGGGTGATCCCTCCGAGCGCGTCGCGCTGCGGTTCGGTGAGCGGAGCCTGACGTATGCGGAGCTCGCGGCGGCGGCCGGGGCCGTCGGGGAGCGGGTGCGCGGGGTGGGGAGGGTGGCCGTGTGGGCCACTCCGGCCCTGGAGACCGCCGTGGCGGTGGTGGGGGCGCTGCTCGCCGGGGCCGCCGCCGTGCCGCTCAATCCGAAGTCGGGGGACAAGGAGCTGGGGCACATCCTCGGCGACAGCGCGCCGGGGCTGGTCCTCGCGGCCCCCGGGGACGAACTGCCCGCCGCACTGGCCGGGTTGGAGCGGGTGGACATCGAGGTGTCCGCCGTCGGGCCGATGCCCGCCGGGGAGGCCGTGGGCGACGAGGACCCGGCCCTCGTCGTCTACACCTCCGGCACCACCGGCCCCCCGAAGGGCGCGGTCATCCCCCGGCGGGCCGTCGCCGCCACCCTGGACGCCCTCGCCGACGCCTGGCGGTGGACCGGGGAGGACGTGCTGGTGCACGGGCTGCCCCTGTTCCATGTGCACGGGCTGGTGCTGGGCGTGCTCGGGCCGCTGCGGCGGGGCGGGTCCGTACGGCATCTGGGGCGGTTCACCCCGGAGGGCGTGGCCCGGGAGCTGAACGGCGGCGCGACCATGCTGTTCGGGGTGCCGACGATGTACCACCGGATCGCCGAGGCGCTCCCGGCGGACCCCGAGCTGGTCAAGGCGCTGTCGGGGGCGCGGCTGCTGGTGTCGGGCTCGGCCGCGCTGCCGGTGCACGACCACGAGCGGATCGCGGCGGCGACCGGTCGGCGGGTGATCGAGCGGTACGGCATGACGGAGACCCTGATGAACACGGCGGTGCGGGCCGACGGGGAGGCCCGGGCGGGGACCGTCGGGGTGCCGCTGCCGGGGGTGGAGCTGCGGCTCGTCGACGAGGGCGGGGCGGCCGTCGCGGCGTACGACGGGGAGACCGTCGGCGAGATCCAGGTGCGCGGTCCGAACCTGTTCACGGAGTACCTCAACCGGCCCGACGCGACCGCCGCCGCGTTCACCGCCGACGGCTGGTTCCGCACGGGTGACGTGGCCGTGCTCGATCCGGACGGGTACGTACGGATCGTGGGGCGCAAGGCCACCGATCTCATCAAGAGCGGCGGGTACAAGATCGGGGCCGGGGAGATCGAGAACGCGCTGCTGGAGCATCCGGGGGTGCGCGAGGCGGCCGTCACGGGGGCGCCGGACGCGGACCTCGGGGAGCGGATCGTCGCCTGGATCGTCCCGGTCGATCCCCAGTCGCCGCCGGGGGACGCGGAGTTGGCCGACCATGTGGCCCGGCGGCTCGCCCCGCACAAGCGGCCCCGCGAGGTGCGGTACCTCGACGCGCTGCCCCGCAACGACATGGGGAAGATCATGAAACGGGCGCTGCCGGCATGACGGAACGTGCGAGTGCCCGCAAGGTCGTCGCCCTCGTCGCCGACTCCCTCACCTTCACCGAACTCCCCTACCCCGAGCGGGACTTCGGCAGCGACGGGCCGCTGGCCTGGCCCGGCTACGACCTCTCGCGCGCCCGCGCCGCCGCACGCACCGGCGAGACCGAGTCCGTCGTCTGCGGCACCGCGCGGGTCGGGGGCACCCCAGTGGTGCTGATCGCCTTCGAGTTCGGCTTCCTGGGCGGCTCGCTGGGCCGGCGCACCGGCGACCGGCTGGAGGCGGCGTACACCCATGCCCGGGAACACCGGCTGCCCGTCGTGCCGTTGGTCGCCACCGGCGGCAGCCGAATGCAGGAGGGCATGCTCGCCCTCACCCAACTCCAGCGTGTGGCGCGGCAGTCGGCGCTGACCCGACAGGCCGGTCTGGCCCAGATCGCGGTGCTGCGGGACCCCACGACCGGCGGCGGCTGGGCCACGCTCGGCGCGGGCGCCGACGTCGTGCTCGCGCTGCCCGGCGCCCAGGTCGGCTTCGCCGGGTCACGGGTGCGGCCGGCGGACGCCGATCCGGCCGCGTACACGGCCGAGGCGCAGGTCGCGGCGGGGGCGGCGGACGCCGTCGTACCGGCCGCGGAGCTGCGGGAGACGCTCGGGCGGTGGCTGCGGCTGCTGACCGGGGCGTCCGGCGAGCCGGCCCTGGTGCCGGAGCCGCTCGGCGCGCGGGACCTGCCGGCCTCGGGCTGGGACGCCGTGCGCCGCGCCCGCTCGCCCCGCCGGCCGCGCGCCGCACGGTACCTGGACGCCTACTTCACGCACCGCGTCGCGGTCTCCGGCGACCGCTGCGGGGGCACCGACCCCGACGGGATGCTCTGCGGCTTCGGCGAGCACGACGGCCGTACGGTCGCGTACGCCGCGCAGACCGGGGCCGCCACCCGGCCCGCCGGATACCGTACGGCGACCCGGCTGATCCGGCTCGCGGACCGGCTCGGCATCCCCGTGCTCACCCTGGTGGACACGCCGGGCGCGGCCAACGACGCCGAGGCGGAACGGCAGGGCGCGGGCGCGGCGATCGCCGAGCTGTTCGGGGTCCTCGCCACCGTGCGGACGCCGGTCACCACCCTGGTGATCGGCGAGGGCGGCTCCGGCGGGGCGCTCGCGCTGGCCGCGCCCGGCCGCACCTGGGCCGCGCCGGACGGCTACTTCTCCGTCATCGCGCCGGAGATGGCCGCCGCGATCCTCAAGCGTCCGCCCGGGGAGGTGGCGGCGACGGCCGACCAACTGCGCATCCGGCCCCAGGACTTGGTGGAACTGGGGGTGGTCCGGCCGGTGAAGGAACAGGACAATCCCGAGCACCGTCCGTAACAATGGGGATGCGCAGAGCCGCAGAGGCCTGCGGAAGCCGGAAGAGCGAGAGACGCGGGACGAGAGAAGGGGCTACGGGGGCGCTGTGGAAGGAATGGTGGAGTTCAGGACCGACGACGGGGCCGTGGTCTCCGTGGAGGAGGCCGCCGACCGGCGGCCCGGGTCACGGCTGGTGGCGCGCGGCGACGGCACGGTCCAGGCAGCCCGTACGTTCGAGGGCGCCCTGGAAGGGGTGCGCGCGGCGGCGGAGTCCGCGCTGCGGGTGTTCCGGGACGGCACGTTACGGCCGGACGGGGTGGAGATCGAGTTCGGGGTGAAGCTCTCGGCGGAGACCGGCGCGATCATCGCCAAGGGCACGGCGGAGGGGCACCTCGTGGTGAAACTGACCTGGTCCCCGTCGCCGGACGACGCGCGACGGCCCCCGTCGGCCGGGGGGCCGGAGCCCGCCGCCGCCTCATGAACAGCGCCGAGTGGCACGCCCGGATCGAGACCGCCGGCCAGGTCGCCGGGGCGGGCTTCCTGATCACCCCGCGCAAGGTGCTGACCTGCGCCCATGTGGTGGGTCGGGGCGGCGCGGCGGACGGACTGACCGTCACCTTCACCGAGCGGCCGGGTTTCCCGGCCGTACCGGCGCGGGTGATCGCCGACGGCGGCTGGGGCGGCGGCCCGACCGACCTCGGCGATCTCGCCGTACTGGAACTGGCGTACGAGGTGCCGATCGCGCCGGCCGCGCTCGCCCCGGTCGACGCGGCGCACGGCGAGCGTGCCGACCGGCCCCGCAAACTCGTCGTGTACGGCTTCCCGGTCGGCTTCGACGAGGGCACGCTCGCCGAATACCGGGTCACCGCCGCCCAGTTGCTCAACCGTGAATGGATCCAGCTGGAGGCCTGGCAGCCCGGCGGGCAGCCGCTCGCGCCCGGGTTCAGCGGCGCCGCCGTCGCCCTCGCGGACACCGGCGAGGTCGTCGGCATGGTCACCGCGGCGGCGGGCGCGCAGGATGTGCGCAACGGGCGGATGATGCCCACCGAGGTCATGGCCCGCTACTGGCCCGACCTGGAGGGCCTGGTGCCCACCTCCGACCACGGGGCGGCCGACCGGGCCCGGCTGCGCGGACTCGTCGAGCGGGCCGTGCGCGCGCACCTCGACTGCGATCCCGTACGGCTCGTACGGCTCTACGAGGCCGCCCGGGGGCCGCTGGACCCGGACGCGCCCGAGGAGGGCTTCGACTCGCTGTGGTCGGCGGCCCTGTTCGTTCTGTGCGAGATCGACGGCGCCGACGCGGCCGGTACCGTCGCCCGCTTCAGCGCCCAGGTGGAGGCGCTGTTCCGGGCCCCCGCCGCGCCGGCCGCCGCGCCCGCCTGGTCGCCGATCCTCGTCGATCTGCGGCACAGCGGCGCCGGGGACGGGCATGTGCGGGTGGAGGTGTCCGCGTACAGCGGGGGCCGCAGGCATCCGGTCGCCTCCGAGACCGTGCCGCAGGCCCGGGTGCGGGCCTATGTGCAGGAGCGGATCGACGCCGCGTTCCGGTATCTGACGCCCGGCTGCGACGAGTTGATCGCCTTCGCGCTGCCCCGGGACTGGATCGACCTGCCGGTGGACCGCTGGGCGAGCGCCCCGGACGACGAGACCCCGCTGGGGTCCGTCTACCCGCTCGTCGTCACCGACCAGGCGCGGCTGCGGCCGGGCACCCGGCACCAGCTGACCCGCGCCTGGCGGCGGCTGGACACCCTGCCGGGGGCGCGGGTGCACCGGGTGGAGTGCGGCAGCCCCGAGGACCCCGCCCGGCTGCGGCTGAGGCTGCGCAAGCCCGACGCGTGCCTCGCCGGTTTCGCCACCGCCCCGGCCGCCTCCGCCACCCGCCCCCACTTCGACACCTCGCTCACCGCGCCCGCCCCGGTGGTCGTCTGGTCGCGGGGCGGCTGCGCGGGCGGCGCCGGGGGCTGCGCGGGCGGCGACGGCTGCGCGGGCAAGACCTTCCTGGACGAGCTGGACGCCTGTGTCTCCGCCGTGCCGCCCGCCGAACTCCCGCGCGAGGTCCTGGCGTTGCGCGAGGAGGCCGACGCGGAGGAGGGCCACTGGGCCCGGGACATCCAGCTGCTGTGGGACGACCCGCGCGTCTTCACCGACCCGCACGGCGACACCCCCGCCCACGCCCGCTCCCCCGTCTCCTGAGCCGCCCTCGCCCCCACTCCCGCCCCCGCGTTCGTCCGTCGAGTCACGCCGAGTCACGCCGAGTTTCGGAGAACCATGCCCCACTGGACCGTCTACACCGGCACGAGCGAGCCGCACGACGGCATCGACCGGCTGCCCGAGCCGCCGCCCTGGCGGGCGTTCGACGGCGAGCCCGTGCTGCCGCCGCCGCACGACGGCGACGACGAGGCCGCCGTCTCCCCCGACCGCGTCCACCGCGCCCGTACGTACGTCGCCACCCCGGAGAGCGTCCAGCTCGTCAACGCGGCCCTCGTCCTGCGCCGCCCGCTGCTGGTCACCGGCCCGCCCGGCACCGGCAAGTCCTCCCTGGCCTACGCGGTCGCCCGCGAGCTGGGCCTCGGTCCGGTGCTGCGCTGGAACATCACCAGCCGCTCCACCCTCGCCGACGGGCTCTACCAGTACGACCCGCTGTCCCGGCTGTACGCGGCACGGCAGGCGGCGTCCAGGGCCCCCGAGGCCCTGCCGGGCGGCGGCGTCGAGGACCATCTGCGGCTCGGCCCCCTCGGCACCGCCCTGCTGCCGTACGCCCGTCCCCGCGCCCTCCTGGTCGACGAGATCGACAAGAGCGACCTCGATCTGCCCAACGACCTGCTGAACGTGCTGGAGGAGGGCCAGTACGAGATCCCCGAGCTGATGCGGACCGGCCGCCACGCCGTCGGGGACGCCACCGCCGAGGTGCTCGCCGACGGCACGCACGCGCCGGTCACCGTCACCCGGGGGCGGGTCCGCTGCCGGGCGTTCCCGTTCGTGGTCCTCACCAGCAACGGCGAGCGCGAGTTCCCGCCCGCCTTCCTGCGCCGCTGTGTCCGGCTGAAGCTGCGCCGCCCCGGCCGCGAGCAGCTCACCGAGATCGTCCGCGCCCACCTCGACACCCCGCCCGGCGAGGCGGAACACCTCATCAACCGGTTCCTGACCCGCGCCGCCGACGGCGAACTCGCCACCGACCAGCTGCTCAACGCCCTCTACCTCACGGGGGTCGCGGGCCTGGACGCCGACTCGCGCGACGCGCTCGCGGAGCAGCTGATGCCGTACCTCGGCGCCACGGCGGACGACGATGGCCTCTGACGCCCCGGCCCCCGCCGGCGGCAGCCCCGCGCTGGCCCGCCTGGCGGCCCTGCTGACCGCCGCCGCGGACACCCCGCCGACGGCCCGCGAACTGGCGGAAGCGCTGTGGCTGGCGGGGCGGTTGGAGGGTGCGCGAGGGCCCTTGCCGGAGGGGGAAGCGGAGGAGGCCGGGGCGGGGACAGGGGCGGAGGCGTCGCCGACGGAGGCGACCGCCCCGGTGGCACCCCCAACCCCACCAGCCCCACGAACCCCACCGCCCACGCTCCCCACCGACGACCGCGTCCCCCTCCACCTCCCCACGCCGGCCCGCCCCGCTGCCCCCGCCCCCGCGACCGGGGCGGCGACCACCGACACCACCCCGCTCCTCGCCCCCGCACCCCCGATGCTGCCCCGCCCCCTGGCCCTCCAGCGGGCCCTGCGACCGCTGAAGCGCACGGTGCCGGCGGCCCGCGACCGGCTCCTCGACGAGCGGGCCACGGCGGACCGCATCGCACGGCTCGGCGCGCACCCGGACGTCTGGCTGCCCGTGCTGCGCCCCGCCCGCGACCGCTGGCTGCGCCTGAACCTGGTCCACGACACGGGCCCGACCATGCCCGTCTGGCGCCCCTTGGTCCGCGAACTGCACACCGTGCTGGCCCAGTCGGGCGTGTTCCGCACCGTCGGCCTGCACCCGGCGGCGCCCGACGGAAGCGCCCGGCACGTGCCCGACCCGGGGGACGGCCGGACGGTCGCCCTGGTGGTCAGCGACTGCATGGGCCCGCAGTGGCGCGCCGGCCCGGCGGGCGAGCGCTGGTACCGCGTCCTGCGGCACTGGGCGTCCCGGATGCCGCTGGCCGTCGTACAGCCGCTCCCGGAACAGCTGTGGCCGACGACGGCCCTCCCGGTGGAGCCCGGCGTCCTGTCCGCCCCGGCCGCGGCGGCCCCGCTCACCGCCCTCGCCTTCACCCCCTATGCCGCGGAGGCCGAACCCCCGCCGCCCCCGTCCGCCCTCCCCCTCCCCGTCCTCGAGCCGGGCGCGCCATGGCTCGCCAACTGGGCGGCGCTGGTGGCGTCCCCGGGCGGCGCCCGCACCCCCGGAGCGGTGGCCTGGCTGCCGGCCGCCCCACCGCCCACCGCCCCCAGCCCCTCCCCCACGGACCTCCCCGCCCAGGACCTGGTCCTGCGCTTCCGCGCCACCGCGTCCCCCGAGGCCTTCCGCCTGGCCGGGCATCTGGCCCTGGCCGTCCCCTCGGTCCCGGTGATGCGCCTGGTCCAGCGGGCCGTGGACCGCGACCCGCGCCCGCAGCACCTCGCCGAGGTGATCCTCAGCGGCATGCTGACCGCCACGCCCGGCCCACCCGGCTCCTACGCCTTCCGCCCCGGCGTGCGCGACCTCCTGCTGCGCACCCTGCCCCGCTCGACCCGCGGCCGCACCCGGGAACTCCTGGAGCGCGTCGGGGGTCTGATCGACGAACGCGCGGGCCTGGCACCTGGCGCATTCCGCGCGGAGGCCTCCGGCGGCGGGGAGAGCGCCGGCGGCCCGGCCTTCGCGACGGTGAGCCCGGAGACCGTACGGCGGCTGGGCGGGGCGTCCGCCGAGGAGCTGATCGGGGGGCGGTACCGGCTGCTGGAGCGGCGGGGGCCGGGGCGGCGGGTGTGGAGCGCGGTGGACGTCCGCACCGGCCTGCCGGTCGTCGTCCACCTGTACCCGGAGCAGCCGGCCCCGCAGGAGCGGTTCCTGCGGGAGGCGCGGGCGCTGTCCGGGATCGAGGATCCGCGTGTGGTGCGGGTGCTGGATTTCGGGGTGGAAGGGGAAACGCCGTACCTGGTGGCGGAGTTCGTGGACGGGGTGACGCTGACGGAGGTGATCGAGGGCAGCGGGCCCGGTGTGTCCCTCGGGGTGTTCGCACGGCTGCTGGGCGACGGGACGGCCGGGCTGGACGCGCTGCACGAGCGAGGGCTGGTGCGCGGACAACACGGCGCGGAGGGGCTGCTGTTGCGTCCGGACGGCACCGTCACGCTCAGTCGCTTCGCCCTGGGGCTGGAGTCCCGCGGCTGGACCGTGGCCTCGGACTCGGCGGCGTTCGCCGCCCTGCTGGGGCGCCTCGCCCCGTCCGTACCGGCCCCCTCGCGCCACCAGGCGCTGATGGACGAGATCGCGCAGGGCGCCGTGCCCGCCTCCGCGCCGTCGGAGCTCTCGGCCGCGCGGGGGTACGACGCGCTGCACATCAAGCTGCTCGGCCCCCTGCGCCTCACCCGCGGCGAGCGGCCGCTGAGGGTTCCCTCGCCCGAGGCCCAGGCGCTGCTGTGCATGCTGCTCCTGAACGCCGGGCGGCGCATGACCTACGCGGAGCTGGCAGCGGGTCTGTGGGAACGGCCGCCGACCGGGCCGGAGGCGGACCGCCGCGTCGACGCCCTCGCCTCGGAGGTCCGCGACAGTCTCGGCCCCGGCACCCTGGCGGCCCTCCCGGACGGTTACGCGCTGCACGCGGGCGGCGCCCAGGTCGACGCCACGATCTGCGAGAGCGCCCTGGCCCAGCATGCCGGCGACCTGAGCCCGGAGCTGGGCCGGCGGCTGATCCAGGGCGCGCTCGACCTGTTCCGCAGCGACCCCCTGCACGGCGTTCCCGGTCCTGCCGCCGAGGCGATCCGCACCCGTCTGCGCAATCTGCGCCAGTCCCTGCGGACCGCCCTGGGAGAGGCCGAGGCCCCCGCTCTCCGCTTCCAGACCGACACCGACCTCTCCGCCCACCCCGAAAGCCGCATCACCCTCGAGTACGCGGTCCACCAGGTCCTGTCCCGGGGCGCCCTCGCACCGCAGCAGTACGGGGTGTACGTCCACCCCGACGGCTACTCCGTCCGGGTCCGGCCCGACACCGATCTGCTGCCCGTACTCGTCGCGGCCCTGCGCTGGCTGCCCGAGCACTGGGCCACGCTCACCGCACCGCCCCGGCTCTCCGTGTGCTTCGGCGCCTCGGCTCCCGCGGAGAGCGACGCCCCGTTGCTGATCGTCGTCTCCCCCGCCCTCTACGGCAGCTTCACCGCCAGTTCCGCCGCCGCCGGGCCGTACCGGTTCCATCCGTTGTACGGGGAGTACGGCGAGTACGGGGGGTACGGGGACTCGGGCGTGCCGCGCGCCTGGTGGCATCCGGGGGGCGGCCCGCGGGAGTTGGTGAAGGGGCCCGCGGTCGCCGGTGATCTCTGGCGGCTGGGGATTCCCGCGCCGGGCCGCAGTGCCGTCGTGCACACCGGGCCCGAGGGACCGCTCACCCTGCTGAACCCGGCCGACCCGTACGGCGGCGGCCCGCCCCGTCCGGTGACGTACTACGAGGTGGACCTCACCCCGCAGCACGCCGTCCACCAGGTCTCCCTGCCCAGCTCCGGCAAGGGCGACTTCACGGCCGCCGTCGAGCTGTCCTGGCGGGTCGCCGATCCGGTGGCCTTCGTACGGGCGGAGGTCGCCGGGGTGGCGGAGCGGCTGCTGGACCACTTCCGGGAGGCGGCGCCCCGTATCACCCGCCATCACTCCGTACGGCGGCCCGCGGGCGCCCAACGGGCCGTCAACTCCCAGCTCGGGCGGTGGCCCGTACCGGGCCTGGACGTCAGCTGCACGGCCGCCCTCGCGCCCGACTACGCCCCGCCGCCCGAGATCCCCCGCGCGGGCGCGGACGCCCGGCCGCTGTCCGAGCTGCTCACGGACGCCGAGACCGTGCTGTTCGGCTTCGACGGGCCGCTGGTCCGGCTGTTCACGGCGGCCCGGGCCCGCGAGGCCGCCCTGGAGCTGCTGCGGACGGTGGCGGAGCACCGTGATCCCGAGGAGGCGTTGGCGGGCCGGTCGGCGGGGGACGCGAGGGCGGCGCGGGAGCTGTTCGTGCATCCGCTGGACGTGCTGCGGGCCTTCGCGCAGGACCGGGTCGGCCCGCTGCTGCGGGACCACCTCGACCGGCTGGAGCTGGCGGCCGTACCGGACGCGCCGACGACCCATCACTCCCTGGCCCTGGTCCGCGCCCTGCATACCGCCGGGCGCCGGGTGGGGGTCGCCACGGACGTCTGCGAGCAGGCGGTCGGGCGGCATCTGGAGGCGCACCGGCTGCCGCTCCTCGCGGGCGTGCACGGCCGGGCCGACGACCTCGGCCGGCTCATGCCGCACCCGGACTGTCTGCTGCGCGCCCTGGGCCCGCGGGGCGCCCCGGCCGGCACCGGCGTCCTGATCGGCTCCACGCTCGCCGAGCTGACCGCCGCCCAGCAGGTGGGTCTGCGGTTCATCGGACTCGCCCGCAATCCCACGGTCGAGCAGGTGCTGCGCACGGCGGGCTGCGCCGTCACGGTGCCCTCGCTGACCGCCGTACTGGAGGCGGCGCGGTCGCTGTAGCGCCCACCTCGGTGAGATGTGGGTCACATGTCGGGGTGGTGATGTCACACTCCGGGCGGCCCGCGCCCTCTCAGTGCCGAAAGCATCCGTGACGGGAGGCCCACGATGTCCCACCCACCGCACCCGGTGGCGCACACCGCGACCCAGGTGTTCGCCGACCACCGGGAGCTGCTGTTCTCCATCGTCTACAACATGCTCGGCAGCGTCTCCGACACCGAGGACGTGATGCAGGAGACCTGGCTGTCGTGGGCGGCCCGGCACGAGGCGGAGGGCGCGGCGGCGATCGGTCATCCGCGCGCCTATCTGGTGCGGATCGCGGTGAACGGGGCGCTCGCCCACCGGGCCGCCGTCAGCCGCCGCCGGGAGACCTATGTCGGGCCCTGGCTGCCCGAACCGCTCGTCGCGCCCCTCCCGGACGCCCAGGTCCCCGCCGACGCCGCCGACGCCGCGGACGCGGCCCTGCGCGCCGAGTCGGTGTCGATGGCGCTGCTGGTGGTCCTGGAGACCCTCACTCCGCTGGAGCGGGGCGTGTTCGTGCTGCACGAGGTGTTCGGCTACCCGCACACCGAGATCGCGGAGATCCTCGGCCGCAGCCCCTCGGCGATCCGTCAGCTCGCCCATCGCGCCCGCGAGCACGTCCACGCCCGGCGCCCCCGTTACGCGCCCGATCCGCAGGTCCGGCGGCAGGTGACCGAGCGGTTCCTGGACGCCGCGCTCGGCGGGGACCTGGACGCCCTGCTGCGGCTGCTGGCGCCGGACGTGACGCTGTGGGGCGACGGCGGCGGCAAGGGCGCGGGAGGCCCCCGGCCGCTGCGGGGCCGGGACAAGGTGGCCCGGCTGCTGGCCTCGGTCGCCCCCCGCTCCGGGCAGGGCCTGCGCATCGCCTACCGCAGCGTCAACGGCGATCCGTCGGCGCTGCTGTTCGCCGGCGACACCCCGTACGCGGTCCTCGTCCTCGACCTCACCCCGGACGGGGACCGGGTGTGCGGGATCTACGCCGTCGCCAACCCCGACAAGCTCGCCCACATCGACACCGCGGCGAGGTCCCTGTGAGGGCGCGCGTGCCGGGGCCCCTGGCGTCCCTGTCGGCCCTGCCGAGCGGCCGGGTCGGCAAGTGGGTCGTCCTCGCCCTCTGGGCGGCCCTGCTGGTCCCGGCCCTGATGCTGGCCGGCCGGCTCGGCGACGTCGAGCAGAACGACAACTCGGCCTGGCTGCCCGGCGACGCGGAGTCGACCCGGGTCGTCGAGCGGGTGGCGCGGTTCCAGCCCGCCGACACCGTGCCCGCGATCGTGGTCTACGACCGGTCCGGGGGCGTCACCGCCGCCGATCTGGCCAAGGCCCGCGCCGACGCCGATGCCTTCCGGGGCGTCGAGGGGGTCGAGGGCGCGCCGCAGGGGCCCGTGCCGTCCGAGGACGGGCAGGCGATCCAGACCGTGGTCCAGGTGCACAAGGACCGCACGGGCTGGGAGGGGATCGGCAAGGTCGTCGACGCGCTGACCGAGGTCGGCGAGAGGGACGCGGGCGGGCTCGGGTTCCATGTCACCGGGCCGGCCGGTCAGGCCTCCGACTCGATCAAGGCCTTCGGCGGCGGGGGCGGGCTGACCGCGATCACCGCGACCGTGGTGGTGCTGATCCTGCTGCTCACCTACCGCAGCCCGGTCCTCCCCCTGCTGCCGCTGCTGACCGCGGGCGCGGCGCTGGTCACCTCCGAGGCGGTGATCTACGTCCTGGCGAGGAACGCCGGACTGACCGTCAACAAGCAGACCGGCTTCATCCTGACCGTGCTGGTGTTCGGCGCCGCCACCGACTACGCCCTCCTGCTCACCTCGCGCTACCGGGAGGAGCTGCGGCGGCACGAGGACCGGCACGAGGCGATGGCGCGGGCCCTGCGCCGCTCCGGCCCCGCGATCGTCGCGAGCGCGGCGACCGTCGCGGTCAGCCTGACGCTGCTGATGCTGGCCACCCTCAACTCCACGCAGGGGCTCGGCCCGGCCTGCGCCGTCGGCGTCCTCGTCGGTCTCCTCGCCATGACCACCCTGATGCCGGCCCTGCTGGTGGTCTGCGGCCGCTGGATCTTCTGGCCGACGACACCGTCGTACGACGCGACACCCGCCGGTGCGGCGACCGACGGCCTCTGGGCCCGGGTGGGCGCCGCGGTCGCCGGCCGGCCCCGGCTCGTGTGGGCCGGTACCGCGCTGGTCCTCGGTGTCATGACGCTCGGGATGTTCGCGCTGCGGGCCGACGGGCTGGCCGGGAAGGACCAGTTCACCGGCCGCCCGCAGACGGTCGTCGGCGAGGAGATCAGCGCCCGGCACTTCCCGGCAGGGTCGGGCGACCCCGTCTACGTGGTGGCGAAGGCGGACGCGGCACGGGAGGTACGGGACGCGCTGTCCGGTGTCCCGGGGGTCGCGCGCGTCGCCGCGCCGGTGGTCAAGGGGGGTGAGGCGCTGGTGCTCGGGGAGCTGCGGGACGATCCCAGCAGTACGGCCGCGATGCGCGCGGTGGAGCGGGCCCGGGCCGCCGTCCACCGGGTCGAGGGGGCGCGGGCGCAGGTCGGCGGCACCACGGCGGTGCTGCTCGACACCCGGGAGGCGGCCGACCGCGACTCGGCGGCGATCATCCCCATCGTGCTGGTCGTGGTGTTCCTCGTGCTCGCGCTGCTGCTGCGGGCGGTCGTCGCCCCGCTGCTGCTGATGGCGACGGTGGTGCTGTCGTTCGGGGCGGCGATGGGGGTGAGCGCGCTGGTGTTCCGGCACGTGTTCCACTTCGCCGGGGAGGAGGCCTCGTTCCCGCTGCTGGCGTTCGTGTTCCTGGTCGCGCTGGGCATCGACTACAACATCTTCCTCGTCACCCGGGTACGCGAGGAGGCCCTCCGGCACGGCACCCGGCGCGGGGCGCTGACAGGCCTCTCGGCCACCGGCGGTGTGATCACCTCGGCGGGGGTGGTGCTGGCCGGCACCTTCGCGGCGATGGCCTCGCTGCCGCTGGTGTTCGCGGCCGAGCTCGGGTTCGCGGTGGCGTTCGGGGTACTGCTGGACACCCTGGTCGTCCGCTCGGTCCTGGTCACCGCGCTGACCTTGGATGTGGGGCGCTGGATGTGGTGGCCGAGCGCCCTGTTCCACCGCCCCGACACCCCGGGCGGGGAGCCGGCGAAACCCGCCCCCGAACCGGCGCTCAGGAGCAGCTGACGACGGGCACCCGACAGCAACCGAACCGTGTGCAGGAGGGCGTCCGGGGTTCCCCTGGACGCCCCGAGCCCCTGCTCGGCGGCCCGCGGGGCGGCTCCGTCGGGACAACCCCCCATTCGGGCGCGCCCCGCCCGGCCCCCTTGAAGAGGCGTCCCCCGTGCGTCCCGCGCAGGATACGAGGGAGGCCGGCCGTCCGGCGGCCCACCCGCACACGAGGCCCGCCCGCCCGGCGGCCCCCATGGTCTGCGCTCTCGGGAGGACCTGCCATGACCGCCAGTCTGGAGCAGTTGCGCCGCTGCCACTTCGCCGTCGACCTCGGGGCGGCACGGACCCGGGTGTATGTGCGGGGGGCCGGGCTGGTCGTGGACCAGCCGTCCGTCGCCGCCGTGAACACCCGCACCGGCGCGCTGATCGCGGTGGGCGAGTTCGCCGAGCGGATGACGGGCCGCACCCCCGACTACATCCGGGTGATGCGGCCGGTCTCCGGCGGCACGGTCGTCGACATCGAGATGGCCCAGCGCATGCTGCGGCATCTGCTCGGCGACAAGATCCGCCGGCAGCTGCGCCGCAAGCCGTTCCTGCGGGCCGCCGCCTGCACCCCGCACGACGCAGACCCGCTGGCCCGCCGCGCCACGATCGAGACGCTGGTCGGTCTGGGCTCGCGCCGGGTGGAGCTGGTGGAGACGCTGATCGCCGCCGCGGTCGGCTGCGGGCTGCCGGTCGAGCAGCCGGAAGCCACGATGATCATGGTGTGCGGGGCCGCCGCCACCCAGATCGCGGTGCTCTCGCTCGGCTCGATCGTGACCGCCGAGCGGATCCCGGTGGGCGGCGAGGCCGTGGACCACGCGATCGTGCAACACCTGCGCCTGGAGCATGAGTTGATGCTGCCCAGCCAGTCCGTACGGCCCTTGCAGCTGGCCCTGTCCGGCAACGGTCTCACCCCGCACGGGCCGGCCTCCACGGAGATCCACGGGCGGGACGTGGCGACGGGACTGGCCCGTTCCGTCCTGGTCGACACCGCCGCCGTACGGGACGCCATCGAGACCCCGCTGACGGCCGTGCTCGACGGCATCGGCCGGGTGCTGCGGGAGTGCCCGCCGGACCTGGTCGCCGACCTCGCCGACCGGGGGATCATGATGGTCGGCGGCTCCGCCCTGCTGCCGGGCTTCGACCACATGCTGCGGCAGGCCACCGGTATGCCGGTGCACATCGCGGAGCGGCCCGACATCTGCGCCGCGCAGGGCCTCGGCGCCATGCTGGAGGGCCGGATCGCGCCGCTGACCCTCACCCCGCTAACCACCTCCTGAGCGAACCCGCGCGACACATCGCCCGCAAACGTTACGCGCGCGAAACCTTGACGATCACCGGGCACAGTGCCAAGCTTCCGGCGCCGCCATGTTTACGTAAACATCAGCCACTCACGGAGGACGATGTTTGCGTAAACATCGTCGTTCGGAAAGGGCAAGTCGATGCGCAGGACCCCCGTCACCGCCGCCTCCAGCTTCTCTCGCTCCTCCCGCTCCCCCCACTCGCCCCGGCTGCGGGCCGCCCTCGCCGCGGTCGCCGTGGCCGCGGTCGCCGGCAGCACCCTCGCCGCCGCCCCCGCCTCCGCCGCCCCGGCCAAGGCCGCGCCGGCCGCCGACACGACCCAGTTCAAGGGCGTGAACTGGGCCGACCCGCGGGACAACTTCGCCGACGACCTCCTGCAGCTGTCCGGTCTGTCGACCTCGGACACCTACCGGCAGACGTACGCGAAGGCGAGCCGGATCATCGCCGCCTTCCGCGCCAACCTCGGCGCCAACACGGTCCGGCTGCCGATCAACCCGTACACGGTCAACGGGGCGTACTGGAAGTCGTACCGCGGGGTCATCGACGCGGCCTCCGACCAGGGCTTCAAGGTCATCGTGTCCTACTGGGAGGGCACCGGCACCCGCAAGGACGGCTACATCGACGACGAGGCCACCTACTGGCCGATGTGGAACACCGTCGTCAAGACCTACAAGAACGACAAGCGCGTCTACTTCGAGCCGATGAACGAGCCGCACGGCTACACCGACACCGAGTGGGCCGACATCGCCGCGAAGTGGCTCGACACGTACAAGTCCGTGCCCCGCAACCGGGTCTTCGTCAGCGGCGCCGGCTACAACGACCACGTCACCACGGTCTGCGCCGACCCGCGCCTGAAGGGCACCTACCTCTCCCTGCACCACTACGGCTTCTGGAAGTCGTACGCCACCTACGACGAGTGGGTCGCCGACCTGAAGGTGCGCATCGGCGACTGCGCGAACCGGACCGTGGCGGACGAGTTCGGCGCGCCGATGACCGACGGTCTGAACTACAACGTGAAGACGCCGGACAACAACTACATCAACTTCATCCAGGCAGTCACCGACACCTTCCGCGAGCTGAAGATGGGCTCGGTGTACTGGCCGGGGCTGCGCACCGACGACATCTACTCCGTGCAGAAGCTCGTCGGCCCGGTGAACCGTCCGTGGCTGGAGACCACCAACCAGTCCGGCGCGGACCGCCTCGCCTGGGCCTGGGGCCGTGGCAGGCCCGTCCAGGGCTGACCCGGACAGACCGGCCCGCCGTCCCTGACACCGGCGGGCCGGTCGCCGCCTTTCCGTCGATCCCCCAGTAACCCACGCGGAGGTTCCGGAGCATGACGAACGTACGGATCGGTGTGATGTACGACCGCGACTGGGCGCCGGAGGGACTGCCCGCGTTCGCGCGGCGGGCCGAGGCGCTCGGGGCGGACGACCTGTGGGTGGTGGAGGACCTCGGCTGGAACGGCGGGGTGTCGGCGGCGGCCGTCGCGCTGGGGGCGACCCAACGCCTCCGGGTGGGGATCGGCATCGCCCCCGCCCCACTGCGCAGCCCGGCCCTGCTGGCGATGGAACTGGCCACGCTGGCCCGGGTGTTCCCCGGCCGGCTGGTGGCCGGGATCGGACACGGGGTGCCGGAGTGGATGGCGCAGGCCGGGGTCGCGCCGCGCTCCCCACTGGCGCTGCTGGAGGAGACGATCACCTCGGTGCGGGCGCTGCTGCGCGGCGAGAAGGTGGAGTTGGACGGGCGCGAAGTACGGCTGGACGGCATCGCGTTGGTGCATCCGCCGGCCGAGGCGCCGCCCGTCGTCGCGGGGGTCGTACGGCCCCGCTCGCTCGAGCTGTCCGGGCGGGTGGCGGACGGCACGCTGATCGCCGAGGGCCACGGCCCGGGCGACCTGGAGCGCGTCCGCGCCCTGACCGTCGCCGGCGGCGCCACCCCCGAACACACGCTCACCGTCTTCTCCTTCGCCTGCGTCGGTGACGACCCCGACGAGGTGTCCCGCGCCCTCCATCCGCACACCGAGGGCCACGGCGCCTGGCTCGGCCGCCCGCAGGAGGAGGTCTTCACCGTCTCCGGCACCGCCCGCGAGGCCGCCGGGAACATCGACGACCTCGCGAAGGCCGGCGCCGCCACCGTCGTCCTGCGCCTGATCGGCCCGGAGCCGCTGGGGCAGCTGGCCGCCGTACTGGAGGCCCTGGGACGGCCGGGCTCCGACCGCTGACCGCCCACCGCGACGTACGGCTGACACCCCTTCGGTGTCGACACCTGAGCCTGAGAATCAAGGCATGACCTCTTGACCCTTCTCTAGTGTCGACACTAGAGAAGGGTCCATGAAGCCCATCCAAGGAACCGACGTCGAAGGAACCGACACGTCCGGTGTGCCGATGAGGGCCCGCGTCCGGGCTCTCCTCGCCGCCGGCGCGGCGGCGCTCGCCCTGCCCGCCCTGCCCGCGCCCGCCCACGCCGCGACCCGGGCCGGCACCCTGTCGGTGGGTGCGGGCGAGACGTACGTACTGGACACGACGACCCGGCTGAGCGCGCTCACGATCGCCGAGGGCGGGACGCTGGCCGTACCGGACGGGTACAGCCTGACGCTGACCGTCGACGGCGTGGAGACCGGCTCCGCGATCACACCGACGCTCGCGACGAGCACCACCCTCGCGCCGGGCACGTACGAGGGCGACCTCGTGCTGACCGTGGCCGAGCGGACCACGGCGGCCTTCGCCAATGTGACCTTCTCGCTCCGGCAGGCCCTGTACGTCGGGGCGAGCGGGGTGGTCACGGCCCGGTCGGCGCTGTCGGCCGTGACCGGCGGGCAGGTGACGGACTCCGCCGCGAGCGGCGTGCGGATCGTCTCGACCGGGGAGGCCTTCGACGGGGTCTACACGGCCGAGGGCGGGGCGTACACCCTGACGGACTCCCGGTTCGCCTTCACCGGCAACGGCCGCTGCGACTTCGTCGGGGACGGCGCGGCCGTGGTCGGGACGGGCCGGGGCAGCCGCCTGGTGCTGGACGGGGTGACCGTCGAGAACGTGGGGGTGGTGCGCACCGGCGTGGTCGCGGCCGACGGCTGCGCCCTGCTGGTCAAGAACTCCCTGATCCGCTGCCTCAACGGGGTCCTGCCCGCCGACTACGTCCCGGCGGGCGGCGCGAACATGCTGGTCGTGCCGTGGCGGCTGGGCATCTCCGGCAACGTCCGCACCGTCAACCTGCTCGGCACGAACACCACGGCCACCTATCTCTCCTCGACCGTCGAGTCCGAGACCTGGGGCGCGTTCTCCACGGACTCCACCTCCAACTCCCGGGCCACCGCCGTCAACTGCCGGATCGCCAACCTGGGCGACGAGGGTTACGCCACCTTCGCCGACGGCGCCATCGACGAACGTCTCCTGGGCTGCGAGATCGACGCGGGCACCTATGCCACGATCATCGGCGCCTCCAACGGGACGGTGACCTATGGCGACAGCACGGCGGAGGCGGTCGCGGCCCTCAACTCCGAGCTGGCGCTGGGCCTTTCGGACGCCGAGCTGGCCGCCCTGCCGGTGCGCGGCAGCCGGATCGACTCCCGGGGCTTCGGTGTGCTCTGGCACGGGGCGGGGACCCTGGACATCAGCGGGGCTACCGCGCTGAGCACCCGTGACACCACGTTCCTGGTCAAGGCCGTGCGCGCGACGATCTCCGTCGACGGCTCCCAGGGCGCGAGCATCGGCACCGGGAACGGTGTGCTGCTGCAACTGATGGAGACCGACAACCCCGGCTCCATCAACGGCGTGTACACCGAGCCGACCGGCGACCCGGTGCGCGACGACTCCTTCGACGTCACCCAGGTGCACTCCGCGGACACGACGGCCGGCTTCGCCGCGATGGATCTGCGGGGCGACTTCTTCAACGCCCGCCGCAGCGGGCAGAACCTGGCGCTGACCTTCGACGGCTCGACCGTCGAGGGCGTCCTGTCCGCCTCTGTCTCCCGGCACGCCGTCGACTCCATCGGGTCCGCCGAGTACGCCGAGCTGGGCCATGTCACCAACACCGTCCGGCCGGTCGTCAACAACGGCGTCCTGGTGACCCTGACCGGGGGCTCGGTCTGGACGGTGACCGGCACGTCGTATCTCAGTGTCCTGACCCTCGACGCGGACTCCTCGGTGACGGCCCCGGACGGGGGCACGGTGACGATGACGGTAAACGGGACGCCGACGCCGCTGGAGCCGGGCGGGACCTACCGCGGGGCGGTCACGTTGAGCCTGGAGTGAGCCGGGCCCGGCCGCCGGAGGGTTCGACGCGGATCGGGATGGACTTGGTCGCGGGTGTGTTGCTGGTCTCGGCCGTGGCGTCCAGCGGGGCCAGCACGTTCGTCTCCGGGTAGTAGGCGGCGGCGCAGCCCCGTGGCGCCGGGTAGCGGACCGCGCGGAAGCCGCGGGCGCGGCGCTCGCCGTCGGGGCTGACACTCACCAGGTCGACCAGGTCGCCGTCGCGCAGACCGAGGTCGCGCAGGTCGTCGCCGTTGAGGAAGACGACCCGCCGGCCGCCCTTGATGCCCCGATAGCGGTCGTCGAAGCCGTAGACGGTGGTGTTGAACTGGTCGTGCGACCGCACGGTCGTCAACAGCAGGTGCCCGGGCGGCACTTCGGCGGCGGTCGGCGGGTTGACGGTGAAGCGGGCCTTCCCGGTCGGGGTGGGGAAGGTGCGGGAGTCGCGCGGCGCCCGGGGCAGCATGAAGCCGCCGGGCCGCCGTACCCGCTGCTCGAAAGCGTGGAAGCCGGGGACGACGTGCTCGATGTGGCGGCGGATCACGGTGTAGTCGTCGCGCATGGCCCGCCAGCCGAGTCCGCCGCCCGCACCGTCCCTGCCGCCCCCGCTGCCGCCGCCGCCATCGCCGCGGGCGTCCCCGCCATCGCCGCCGCCACTGCCGCCGGCCTCCCCGCCATCCCCGCCGCCACTGCCGCGGGCGTCCCCGCCATCGCCGCCGCCACTGCCGCCGGCCTCCCCGCCATCCCCGCCGCCACTGCCGCCGGCCTCCCCGCCATCCCCGCCGCCACTGCCGCCGGCCTCCCCGCCATCCCCGCCGCCACTGCCGCGGGCCTCCCCGCCGTCCCCGCCGTCACCGAAGAGCTCCCGCCCCAGGTCGGCGATGATCGCGACCTCGCTGCGCAGCTGCGGCGATCCGGGCGGGAGCCGGCCGTGCGAGGCGTGGACCATGGCCATGGTGTCCTCGACCGTGACGAACTGCTCGCCGGATGCCTGTACGTCGCGTTCGGTGCGGCCGAGGCAGGGCAGCAGCAGCGCCTCGGTGCCGTGGCACAGGTGGGACCGGTTCAGCTTGGTCGCGACGTGCACGGTGAGGGCGCAGCGGGCCAGCGCTGCCTCGGTGACCTCCGTGTCGGGGGTGGCGGCGGCGAAGTTGCCGCCGAGGCCCATGAAGACGTCCACCGCGCCGTCGCGCATGGCCCGGATCGCGTCGACGGTGTCCAGGCCGGGGGCGCGGGGCGGTTCGAAGCCGAACTCGTCCCGGAGCCGGTCCAGGAACGCGTCCGGCATCTTCTCCCAGATGCCCATGGTGCGGTCGCCCTGGACGTTGCTGTGCCCGCGGATCGGCGCGGGCCCGGCGCCGGGGCGTCCGACGTTGCCGCGCAGCAGCAGGAAGTTCACGATCTCGCGGATGGTGGCGACCGCGTTGCGGTGCTGGGTGAGGCCCATCGCCCAGCAGACGACGACGCCGTCCGCGGCGAGCACCTCGTCCGCGCAGTCCTCGATCGTACGGCGGGACAGACCGGCCATGGTCTCCAGCCGGCGCCAGTCCAGGGCCCGCCAGGCCGTGGCCGCCGCCTCGAAGCCCTCGCAGTACCGGTCGATGAAGTCGTGGTCGAGGGCGGAGCCGGGCCGGGCGTCCTCGCGTGCGGTGAGCGCCTTGTTCAGGCCCGCGAACAGGGCCAGGTCGCCGTTCACGCGCACCGGGAGCCAGCGGTCGGCGAGCCGGGTGCCGGGGCCGAGGAGGCCGCGCGGGGTCTGCGGGTTGTGGAAGCGGCCGAAACCGGCCTCGGGGAGGGGGTTGGCGGCGATGATCCGGGCGCCGCGCCGCTTGGCCCGTTCGAGGGCGGTGAGCATCCGGGGGTGGCTGGTGCCGGGGTTCTGGCCGACCACGACGATCAGGTCGGCGTGGTCGGTGATGTCGTCGTAGGAGATCAGGCCCTTGCCGAGGCCGAGGGTCTGGGTCAGGGCCGCGCCGCTGGACTCGTGGCACATGTTGGAGCAGTCCGGGAGGTTGTTCGTGCCGAATCTGCGCGCCAGCAGCTGGTAGAGGAACGCGGCCTCGTTGCTGGTACGGCCGCTGGTGTAGAAGACGGCCCGGTCGGGGGCGGCGAGGCCGCGCAGCCGGTCGGCGAGGAGGGTGAGCGCCTCCTCCCAGGTGACGGGCGTGTAGTGGGTCGCGCCGGGGGCGAGCCGCATCGGCCGGGTCAGCCGTCCCTGCGCCTCCAGCCAGTGGCCGTCGCGCTCGCGCAGGTCGGCGACGGAGTGCTCGGCGAAGAAGGCCGCGCCGACGCGTTTGCGCGTGGCCTCCCAGGCGACGGCCTTCACGCCGTTCTCGCACAGCTCCGCCGTCTTGCGGCGCTCGGGGTCGGGGTCGCCCCAGGCGCAGCTCGGGCAGTCGAACCCGTCGGTCTGGTTCAGGCCGCGCAGGGTCCGCACGCTGCGCCCCGGCCCCATCTCGGCCAGAGAGTAGCGCGCGGACTCGGCGATGCTGGGCACACCGACGCTGGACTTCCTGGGTCCCGTGGCCTTCATCGGTCCCGTGGCCTTCTGCGGTCCGGTGGACTTCTACGGTCCCGTGGGTGGGTGGTTTACGCCGCGAGGGCGTGACCGGGGTGGAGTACGACCTTCGTGTACCCCTCGATCCGCTGGTCGAACTTCTCGTACGCGAGCGGCGCCTCCTCCAGGGGCAGCTCGTGGGAGACCACGAAACTGGGCTTGGCGCGCCCGGCGATGATCAGGTCGCGCAGCTGGCGGTTGTACTGCTTGACGTTGCACTGCCCGGTGCCCATCCGCTGGCCCTTCTCGAACATCTTGCCGATGGAGACCAGCAGCTGGCCGTGCTTGGCGTTGTCGTCGGGGCCGCCCGGGTCGGACGGGACGTACAAGCCTGGGACGCCCAGCATGCCCGTCGGCCGTACCGTCGCGACGAGCGTGTTGAGGACGACGGCGGGTTCCTCGTGGCTCGCGTCGTGCGCCTGGGCCTGGTAGCCCACGGCGTCGACGCCCTTGTCGGTGCCCTCGCCGCCGGTCTGTTCCTTGATCTGCTCGGCCGGGTCGCCCTGGGTGAAGTCGATCGGTATGACACCGATCTCCTCGGCCTTGGCGAGCCGCTCGGGCACGCGGTCCACCGAGAACACCTTGGACGCTCCGCGCACCATCGCGGAGTACGCGGCCATCAGGCCGACCGGGCCGGCACCGAAGACGGCGACGCTCTCACCGGGGGTCACCTGGGCGAGTTCGCAGCCGTGGTAGCCGGTCGGGAAGATGTCGGCGAGCAGCACGAAGTCGGTCTCGAAGTCGCTGCCCGGCGGCAGCTTCAGACAGTTGAAGTCGGCGAAGGGCACCCGCAGCAGCTCCGCCTGGCCGCCCTTGTAGGGGCCCATGGCCACATAGCCGTACGCCCCGCCCGCGAAGCCCGGATTGACCGTCAGACAGAAGCCGGTCTTCCCGGCCAGGCAGTTCTTGCAGAATCCGCAGGCGACGTTGAAGGGCATGACGACCCGGTCGCCCTTGGCGAGCGAGGCCACGCCGGCGCCGGTCTCCTCGACGATGCCGAGGTTCTCGTGGCCGAACACGATGCCCGCCTCGGCCGCCGTGCGGCCCTCGTACATGTGCAGGTCGGAACCGCAGATCGCGGTCGACGTGACCCTTACCAGCACGTCGTTGGGGTGCTGGATCCGAGGGTCGTCGACCTCCCGCACGGCGACGCTGAACGGCTTCTCGTAGACAACGGCTTTCACCTGGATCACCTCCGCGTGGAACGCCGGGTGTGGCGAACCCCTGACGAGGCTGAGCCCCTCGGTCCGTGTCGTGGCCCTGGCGCTCCGGTAGTACCGCTGTACCTCCAGCTAACGCTTCCCGGCCCCTGCGCGGCAACCCCTGGCCGGGGGCGCTATACGAAACCACGGTCCCGTTACACGTGAATCACAGCCGCGCGCCCTAGGTTCCCGTGCCCATGACAAGGCCGTTTCCCAAGGCCTCTCCCTCCTCCACGCGAAGGACACCCCTTTCCTCATGAGCAACCACAAGAAGCGCCGGAGCCGTCGCATCCTGGCCCTCGGCACCGCCGGCGCGTTAGCCCTGGGCGCGAGCGTCGCGGCCATGGCCTCGGCGACCGGGACGGCCACCACGACGACCGGGGCGACGGCCACCGTGTGCGCGTCCGACGTCGTCTTCACCGAGTCGAAGGCGGCCGCCACGGTCGGCGACAACCCCCGGCACGTGGTGACCGGCGACCTCGACGGCGACGGGAACGCCGACGTCGTCGCGGCCAACAACGACGGCGACTCGCTGTCCGTGCTGCTGGGCAACGGCGACGGCACCTTCGCCGCGGCCACCGAGTACGCGGTGGGCGACAAGCCGTACCAGACCGTGATCGCCGACTTCGACGCCGACGGCACCCCGGACCTCGCCACCGCCGACTTCGACGGCGGCACCGTCAGCGTCCTGCTCGGCACCGGGGACGGCGCCTTCGACAGCTCCGTCCAGTACACCGTCGGCGCGGGCGCCAGGTCCCTCGTGCCCGGTGACGTCGACGGCGACGGCAACCTGGATCTGGCGGTGGCCGAGGAGAGCGGCGGCGGGGTGAGCCTGCTGTTCGGCGACGGCAGCGGGTCGTTCACGGTCGACCTGGAGGCCGTCACCGTGACCAGACCGCACGGGCTGGTCCTCACCGACTTCGACGGCGACGGCGCGCTCGACATCGCCACCGCCAGCGTGGCCACCGCGGGCGGGGTCAGCGTGGCGCTCGGCAACGGCGACGGGTCCTTCGGGGACGTCACCGAGTACGCCAGTGTCGCCCGGCTCTACTCGATCGCCCAGGGCGACTTCGACGGCGACGGCGAGACCGACCTGGCCACCATCAGCAACGGCTCCAACACCCTGGAGATCTACGCGGGCGACGGGGACGGCACCTTCGCGGACCCGGTCGACTACACGACGTCCGCGCTGCCGGTCGCCGTGGGCGCCGCCGACATCGACGGCGACGACGTGACGGACGTCCTCGTCTCCTCGGTCAAGGGGAGCTCCGTCACCGTCTTCCGGGGCGCCTCGGGCGGCGAGCTCACCGAACTGACCGAGCTGACGGCCGACGGGGCCTACGAGGCGGCGGCCGCCGATCTGACGACCGACGGCACCCAGGACCTCGTGGTGGCGAGCAGCAGCAGCGACGAGGTGACCGTGTTCACCGGGTCCTGCGGCTGAGGACGCCTGCGGCACCTCCGCCGAGGGGACCCGCCCCCTCGGCGGAGGTGCCGGGCCGCCGCACGAGGCGGTACAACTATGAACATAGAACATATAGAACATATGAGACATGTGGGCGCCCGGTGAGAGGAGGCCGCATGAACAGCCCTGCCGACGAGCCCGGCCACGGAAGCATGCGGCTCGACCGCACCGGCCAGGCCGAGGCCTTCGACGCGATCGGCGACCGCTACGACGAGGCCTTCCCGCACAAGGAGGGGCAGGTCGCGTCCGCCGAGTGGCTGCTCGCCTCGCTGCCGCCCGGCGCCCGGGTCCTGGACCTGGGATGCGGCACCGGCCTGCCGACCGCGCGCCGGCTGGCGGACGGCGGCTGCGCGGTCGTCGGGATCGACCTGTCCGCGGGCATGGTCGCGCTGTCCCGCAGGCATGTGCCCTCGGGGGAGTTCCACCGGGCGGACATCGCGGACCTGCGGCCCGGCGGCCCCCTCGACCTCGGCCGCTTCGACGCGGTCGCGGCCTTCTTCTCCCTGCTCATGCTGCCCCGCGCCGAGATCCCCGTCGCCCTGCGCACCGTCCACGAGCTGCTCGTCCCGGGTGGACTGTTCGCGCTGTCGATGGTGGAGGCCGACGTGGACGACTTCTCGATCCCGTTCATCGGCAGCACCATCCGGGTCTCCGGCTACCTCAGGGACGAGCTGCGCGAGGTCGTGGAGGGGGCGGGCCTCGAGATCGTCGGGGAGTCCTCGTACACCTACGCTCCGGCGACCGCGGACGTCCAGCCGGAGGTGCAGATCTTCCTGCGCTGCCGACGGCACACCTGACGACCTCCCGCACCAGCCGGAAGGACACCCGTGACGAAGCATCCCGGAGCCGGTGACGGCACGTCACCGCCGTCCGGCGCCCGGATCCGGGCCCGGGCCGCGGCGCGCGCACGGTCCCGCCCGGACACCCCCGAGCCGCAGACCGACCGGCTCCGCTACCTCGACACGGCGACCCGGCGGATCGCCGGGGGCATGGACCTCGACGAGACGCTGTCCGCACTGTGCCGGGCGGCCGTCCCGGCCTTCGCCGACGCGGTCTTCGTCCATCTGTACGCGCCGCTGCCGGCCGGCGAGGAACCCCCCACCGCCGATCCGGGCGTCCTGCGCCTGCACCGCACGGACCGCCCGCCGGTACGCCGGTCCGCCCCACCCCTGTCGGCCACGGTGGCCGAGGTCGTACGCCCCTCCGCCACCGGTCCGCTCACCGCGCTGCTGCGGGACGGACGGCCGGTGTTCGGGAACATCCCGGGCCTCGCCGCCGCCGTGGCCGAGCTGCTCGGGACGGCGGCCGTCCCCCGGGCCCTCCCGCCCGGACGGCGGCTGATCATCGCCCCGCTGCACGGCCGCAGCCAGGTCCTCGGCAGCGTCGTCCTGGCCCGCGCCCCCGGCCGGCCGGAGTTCACCGGCGACGACCTGCTCGTGGCCTCCCAGCTCGCCGGCCACACCGCCCTCGGCATCGACAAGGCGGTGGTGTACGTGCGGGAGGCGTCCCTCGCCGACGCCCTGCAGCGCACCATGCTCCCGCCGTCGCTGCCCGAACCGCCGGGCGTCCGGCTGGCCAGCCGCTATCTGCCGTCCTCACGGACCGCGCAGGTCGGCGGCGACTGGTACGACGCGATCCCGCTGCCCGGCAACCGCGTCGCGCTGGTGATCGGCGATGTGATGGGCCATTCCATGACCTCGGCCGCGATCATGGGCCAGCTGCGGACCGTCGTACAGACCCTGGCCGGGCTCGACCTGCCCCCGGACGAGGTTCTCCACCACCTCGACGAACAGGCCGAACGGCTGGGCAGCGAACACACGGCGACCTGCCTCTACGCCCTGTACGACCCCGTACTGCACCGGCTGCTCCTGTCCAACGCCGGCCATCCGCCACCCCTGCTCCTGCACCCCGACGGCACCGGCGAGGTACTGCGGGTGCCGCCGGGGGCGCCGATCGGCGTGGGCGGCGGCGGATTCGAGTGCGTGGAGCTGCACGCGCCGACCGGAGCGACCCTGCTGCTGTACACCGACGGCCTGGTCGAGTCCCGCACCTCCGACGTGCTGACCGGCGTGGAGCGGCTCCGGACCCGGCTGCACGCAACCACTGCCGCAGCCGACCCGCCCTCGCTCGAACAGCTGTGCGATGACGCGCTCGGCACGCTAGGCCCCGGGGACCGGGACGACGACATCGCGCTGCTCGCCGCCCGCTTCGAGGGCATCCTGCCGGAGACCGTCGCCTACTGGTACATGGCTCCGCGCCCGCAGACCGCGGGCCAGGCCCGGCGGCTGATCCGCAGGACCCTGCACCAGTGGGATCTGGACGCCCTGACGGAGTCCACCGAACTGCTGGTGAGCGAGGTCGTGGCGAACGCCGTGCGCTTCGCCACCCGGCCGATCACCCTGCGGCTGCTGCGCACGGACGTGCTGCGCTGCGAGGTGGGCGACGACTCTCCGCTGATGCCGAGGATGCGGCACGCCCGGCCGAGCGACGAGGGCGGCCGGGGCCTGTTCCTGGTCGACGAACTCGCCGGACGCTGGGGGGGCGACGAGGGTGAGCACGGGCAAGGTGGTCTGGTTCGAACAGCACCTGCCCGGGAACCGGCACCGGGGGGACTGACCCCGGCCCGGGGAGCAGCGACGGGGCGACCGACCCCGGCCCGGGAACCGGCACCGGGGCGACCGACCCCGGCCCGGGGAGCGGCGACGCGGCGACCGACCCCGGCCCGGGGAGCAGCACCGGGACGACCGACCCCGGCCCAGGGAGCAGCACCAGGACGACCGACCCCGGCCCAGGGAGCAGCACCAGGACGACCGACCCCGGCCCAGGGAGCAGCAACG
>NZ_JBEXXE010000041.1:0-32047 GCF_040630255.1 Streptomyces sp. NPDC005820 | reverse complement strand
CGGGACGACCGACCCCGGCCCAGGGAGCAGCACCAGGACGACCGACCCCGGCCCAGGGAGCAGCACCAGGACGACCGACCCCGGCCCAGGGAGCAGCGACGCGGCGACCGACCCCGGCCCGAGAAGCAACGACACAGCGACCAACCCCGCCCCGGGGAGCGGCGGCGGGGCGCTGGGCCCCGGCGTCGGGGTCCCCTCTCAGGTCCGTCCCGGTCCGGTGTCCTCCGTCGGGGTCGCGTCGAGGCGCAGGAGTACGGCGGTGTCGGGGCGGGGCAGGCGGACGGTGAGTGCGGACCCGGTGGCGTCCCAGCTCGCGGTGGCGTCGGCGGTGGCCGGGTAGAGCACCGTGGGACGGACGCGGGTGCCGCGCAGATGGGGGACCGAGAGGGTGCGGGTGCTGTCGTCGGGGGTGCGCGGGGCCCCGGGGGCCGGTGCGCGTCGCCACACGGTGAGCCAGGTGGTGGGGGTGGCCGGGCCGCGCAGACCGGAGGCGAGCCAGGTGTCCTCCCAGGCGGGCAGCCCGAGCGGCCAGAAGGGAAGGCCGGCGGGGATCTCCGGGCGGAGCGCCTTGTAGACGGAGACGGCGGAACGGACGAGCGCGGACTGCTCCGGGCTCATACGGTCGAGGAACCCGGACAGCTGGACACGGCCCTGCAGCGCGCCGGTGAGGGTGAAGGCGATCTCGTCGGGGGTGAAGTGCGGCTGGGGGTAGGCCCAGACGGCGGCCTGTTCCGGGGCGACCGCGGTGGGGGCCGCCGCGGCGATGGGCGGACAGCGCGCGGGGTCCTGCTGGTCGCTGGTGGACTGCACCTGGGTGACGGCGAGTTGCGCGTAGTCCATCCGGAGTCCGCCCGAGGCGCAGTTCTCCAGGACGAGACCGGGGTGCCGGTCGAGGAGGGAGCCGAGCCAGTCCAGGTGGGCGCGGTGGTGCCCGAGCAGCCCCGCGCCCGCGCTCTCGGTGCCGTTCTCGGTGCCGGCGCCGACGTTGACGTTGTAGTCGAGCTTCAGATAGCCCACGCCCCAGTCGCCCACGAGCCGGTCGACGACCCGGTCCAGATGGGCGCGGGCGGCGGGGTGGCGCAGATCCAGGTGGTGCCGGCCGTGCTCGGTGACGCGGATTCCGCCCCGGCGGAAGAAGGCCTCGGGCGGCAGGGTGCGGGCCAGCGGGCTGCGGACGCCGACCACTTCGGGCTCCAGCCAGAGGCCGGGGGTCATACCGTGCCGCGCGATGGCGTCCAGGACCTCCTGGATGCCGCCGGGGAAGCGGCTGCCGGAGGCCTCCCAGGCGCCGACGGCGTCCCACCAGCCCTGGGCGTCGTCGTCGTACCAGCCGGCGTCGACGACGAACACCTCGGCGCCCGCCGCTGCCGCCGCCGCGATGAGCGGCATGAGCTTGTCGGTGGTGGGGTCGCCCATGAGGGTGTTCATGTAGTCGTTGTAGATCACCGGGAGCGCCGTGTGGTCCGGGTGGGCGCGGCGCATCCGGCGGCGGTAGGCGGTGAGTTCGCCGAACGCGGCGTCCAGGCCACCGGTCCCGGCTCCGGCGAGCACGGCCGGGACGGTGGTGAACTCCTGCCCCGGACCGAGGGTCTCGTGCCACTGGTGGTGTGCGTCGTCGGGGCCGAACAGGGCGGCATACGCGGCGCCTTCGCGTTCGCCGGTCTCGTAGCGCCAGCCCGCGCTGGACTCGATCTGCCAGAGCCAGGCACGCCCGCTCGGATCGGTGAGCGCGGCGACCGGCAGATGGCGGCCCGTGGACCAACTGCCCTGCGAGGAGCGCTCGAAGCAGCCGCGTCCCTCGTGGCCGTGGGCGGACCGGCTCAGGGAGACGACCCGGTCCCGGAAGGCGGCCTGCCGCCAACGGCACTCGGCGAGCCAGTCGTTGTCCGCCCAGTGCAGGGTCAGACCGTCCACCGCGCCGTCGGCGTCCACGATCCCGCCGAGGGACAGGCTCGACACGCCCTCCAGCCGGAGCGGGGCGTTCCCCTCGTTGACCAGGCGCACCTGTGAGCGGAGGAAGCCGGCGCCGGGGCGGGTCCACAGGGTGATCTCGGCGGCGAGGGCGGTCACCGGGTCCGCCAGCCGGATGGTGGTGGTCCGCCGGTCGCCGTCCACCACCGTCTCGTGGCCCCGGTGGGCGAGGCGGCCGCCGACGGTGGTGTCGACGAACCGCTCCCCCGACCAGGCGCGGCCGTGGCCGGTGACGGTGACCTCGACGAGAGGCGTCAGACGGTCCCAGTCCTGGCCCGACGCCCCCAGCCGGACCGCCCCGGCGGAATCCGCGACGGCGTGCAGCCCGAGGACGTCATGGGACCAGAGGACCCTCTTCTCCGCGGTCTTCTCCGGCTTCTCTGCTGGGGTGGTCAACGAGGGGTCCCCTTCCGTGGTCCGGGACTGTCTACCCACGGATGTGACCGGTCACCCCCCACCCCGGGACCTCACCTGACGTCGACGAAGTCGCCCGCGGCGGTGGACGGTCCGGTGGTGCCCGTGCCGGCGAAGACGTACCGGTAGTAGCCGTCCTTCGTGGCCTTGACGGTGGTCTTCAGGGTGCCGCCGCTGCCGGTGGTGACGGTCTTCACCGTGGTGTAGGTGGTGCTGCCCTTCTTGCGGAACTGGAGCTTCACCGACTGGCCCCGGTACCCGGTGTACGTGCGGGTCTCCCAGTTGGCGCGGGTCAGCTTGCCGGTGACCGTGATGGTCCGGCCCTTCTTCACCGGCTCTGGGGAGGCATTGACCGTGACCTTGGCGTTCCGCTTGATCTTCGCCGTGGCCGCGACGTCCACGTCCGTCCAGTCGTCGGTGGCGTCCTGTGCGTCGGTGAGCACGTTCCAGGTGCCGGCCAGGCTGTTGTGGCGGAGGTCCCGTGCGGCGTTCACCTCGAAGGACATCGTGCAGGTGGAGGTCGTGGGATCGGTGGGCGAGACGGTGCAGGTGCCCGCCGGGGGGTACTGCGGCAGATGGCCGTCGGCGTCGTCGGTGTTGGGACCGTGCCACAGAAAGGCCCAGGTCGCGACGACACCCTCCGGGTCGGTCACGGTCCAGGTGAGGGTGACGGTCTTGCGGGTGGTCAGGCCGAGCACGATGTCCTTGCCGCCGTTGACGAGGACGTGCGAGAACGTCGTCGGGGCGGCCGGGGCGCGGTCCGCCGCCCCGGCGGCCGGGACGATCGAGGCGGACACGGCGGTGGCAAGGGATACGACGGCGACGGCCGAGTGGATTCGCATGGACTCCCCCTTCGGGACGCTCGGGCCCGCCGCCTCCTCGTCGGGGCGGGCCTGATGGTGTGTCACGCTGCCTAGACCCACGAGAGGCGGCCCCGGTTGCCCCCACGCACCCACGACCTCACCTCAACTGAGCCGTCCCCGCCCCCTCAGGGGTGAATTCGCCGTGACGCGACCGGCAGCCGTCCGCGCGGACGGCGACTCGATGCCACATTCCTCTTGCCCGATTTATCCGATTAACGCACCGGCAGATGTCCTGCGCCTCGGCCGGATCGGAAGGAGAGGAACAAGAAGAATGAGACGAACGAGACCGGGGGGCACGCCGTGAGACCCCCTGTTCAGCGGCGCGCCCTCACCGTCGTCGGCGGCGTGCTCCTGGTGCTGCAGTCCCTCGTGGTCGCCGGACCCGCCGCACCCGCTCTGGCGGGTGAGGACCGGATCCTGGCCACCGGCGGCTTCGAGCCGCACAACGCCACGGCCAACCCCCGCAGACCGAACCAGGTCGCCGTCATGCAGGGCTGCACCGTCCGGATCGACAACAACTTCGGCAAGGACGGCTTCCCCGTCACCCGGACGTCGAGCCTCCCCGTGAACCAGTGCTTCGGCGACCCGACCCTCGCCTTCGACTCCCAGGGGCGGCTGTTCGTCAGTCATCTCTCGTCGGCCTTCAACAGCGGCGGCGGCACCTTCGGCGTCGGGGTCGGCCGGATCAACGATCTGACGACCCCCGGGACCCAGACGTACACCGCCACCCAGGTCAGCGGGAACAGCACGTTCAACCACGACAAGCCCTGGCTGGTGGCCGACGCCGACCCCGCCGGCCCGTACCGCGACAACCTCTACCTCGTGTGGTCGCACCTCGGCACCCCGTGGGAGATCCAGTTCTCGCGCTCCGTGAACGGCGGCACGACCTGGTCGACACCGCGGGTCGTGTCCGCGGCCGGCGAGGGCAACGTATGGCCCTCCCACGCGGCCGTCGGCCCGAACGGCGACCTCTACGTCGCCTACCACTCCGATCTCTGCCCCGAGGGTGCCGACGGAACGCCCCTGCAGGGCAGCACCCAGCTCCTGCGCGACGGCTCCGGCGGCGCCGATCTCGCCGCCGGCACGATCCAGCAGAAGACCACCCCCTTCGGGGCGGGACAGGCCACGGTCACCTGCAATGTGCAGGACACCCCCGGCGGTGACATCCCGGGGACCGACTTCTGGCTCCAGGGCAGCATGCAGCCCTGGGTCCTGCCCGACCCCGCCCGGCCCGGGAACGTGTACGTCGTCGCGAACGACGACCCCGACAACACCTTCGCGAGCGGCGACGACGCCGATGTCGTCATCGCCCGCTCCACGGACAACGGGCGGACCTTCACCCGGGGCAGGGTCGACCACGGTCCGGGCCGGACCTTCGCCGTGATGCCCACCGCCCATATCGACCAGGACGGCAACGCGGTCGTCACCTGGTACGACAACCGCAGCGGCCGGACCAACGGCGGCACCGGCCCGAACGGCAGCAACGACTTCCTGCTGGAGCTCTACGGCACCACGAGCCGGGACGGCGGGCAGACCTGGACCCGGGACTTCCGGGTCGCCGACTCCCCCTTCGACCCGGACCTGGGCGCCCGCTGCCGCTTCGCCTGCGGCGCCGGATCCACCCAGCAGACCCTGCGCATCGGCGAGTACAACGGGCTGTGGACGGTCGACGGGATCGGCTACGCGAGCTGGACCGGCAACACCACGCCGCCGACGGCCACCACCCCGGCCCAGGGCACCCCGACGACGTACTTCGACGTCTTCTCGCTGCTCGGCGCCCACCCCGACCGCTTCGAGCCCAACGAGTCGATCGACACCGCCGTCGCCACCGCGCTCGGCACCAGGAACCGGGTCACCCAGCGGCGTCTGACCCTGCACAGCGCGACCGACGTCGACTTCTTCCGGTTCACGCCCCGCCGCACCGGCCATCTGCAGGCCGAGATCGCCTTCAACGAGGTGGTCTCCGGGCTCCGGGTCCACGCCTACGACAAGTACGGCAACCGGGTCGCCACCGGCACCACCGCCAACACCAGGCCGGGCAGTTCCACCAGCCGGCTCGCCATCCCGGTGGTCAAGGACGAGCCGTACTTCATCGCGGTCGCCGACGCCGGCGTCACCGACCCGACCGCTCCGGGCGACGCCTCCCCGACCGATCCGCCGCAGGCCACCTACGACCTCACCGTCTCCGGCCGCGCGGCCCCCGAACCCTACGGTCTCGACCTCACCCGCACCTCCGACTCGGGCCGCCACGACAACGACGACGTCACCAGGATCGCCGGGCCGGAGCTCTTCCTCCGGGTGGACGACTCCGCGCTGCGGGCCGCCGGCATCCCGTTCTCGCCGCAGGACGCGACCGCCACGCTCGCCGACGACACCCCCGGCTTCAAGGTGGCCGTGGAGCGGGACGGTGAGCGGGTCGGCTTCGCCCAGCCGGTGAACCCGGTCACCAAGCCGGGGCTGTACCGGATCCAACTGGACCCGGTCCTCACGGAAGGGGAGAACCAGATCACCGCCGAGGTGGTGATCGTCGACCCGTCCGACGCCCCGGACGCGGGCACGGCCCATGCCACCGGCTCGGGCGCGGAGAGCAGCCACCGGCTGCTGATCACGCTCGACACCGTCGCGCCGGTCCGCCCGGCCGCGCCGGACCTGCTGGCGTCCAGCGACACCGGCGTCGACGACGACAACATCACGAGGATCACCAAGCCGGCCTTCCAGGGCTCGCCGGTCGAGGCCAACGCGCTGGTGCGGCTGACCGCCGATCCCCCGGGCCCCGAAGGCCCGGCCGTGGTCGGCAAGGACACCGTCACCTCCGGCGGCGCCTACGAGGTCGTCAGCGCCGCGCTCGCCCGCGACAAGTACGGCTTCGCCGTACTGCTGGAGGACCTCGCCGGCAACGTGAGCCCCCCGTCCCCACCCCTCACGGTGACCATCACCGACCACCCCCACCCCGACCACACCCCCCACCCGGGCCCCGCCCTTCCGTGGATCCCCCTGGGCCACTGACCCACCAACCGACCAACTGACCAACCGACCGACTGACCAACCGACCGTGGACGGCCCACGAACGTGGCTGTCCACGGCCGGGACCTGCGGCAGGGGGCTGCGCATCCGGCAGGGAGCCGCGCTTCCGGCAGAAGGCCGGGACCTCCGGGAGGGGGCCGGGGCATCCGGCGAAAGGCCGGGACGTCCGACAAGGCCCGAGGCGTCCGGTGGAAGCCGGGGACAGTCGGCAGGCGGCCGGGACAGCCGACGCCGGCCCAGGTCATCCGGTGGAAGCCCGGGTTCATCGGTCACGCCCGGACCACCGGTCATGCCGGGCGCGTCAGTCGCTGAGCGCCGTTCGCAGGGTGGTCGCCATCAAGGTGATCGCCTCGCGCGCCGCCGGTACCGGGCCGGTGTGGGTGAAGTAGTGGTCGACGGCCTCGAAGACGCGGTGGGTGACGGGGACGCCCGCGGCCTCCAGGGCCTTGGCGTAGGCGTCGCCCTCGTCGCGCAGGCGGTCGTTCTCCGCGGTGATGACCAGGGCCGGCGGGAGACCGGCGAGGTCGTCGGCCAGGCCCGGCGAGACGAGGGGGTTCGCGCGGTCGGCGCGGTTCGGGACGTAGGCGTCGGTGAAGATCCTCATCAGCCCGGGGCTGAGCAGCGGCTTGGCGATGAGGGAACGCTTGGTGGCCGGGTCGGCGAGCTGGTCGAGCGGGGCCGAGTCGAGGATCTGCAGCCGGGGGGTGAAGGTGCCGCGGTCCCGGGCGAGGCGGCAGACCGCCGCGGTCAGGTTGGCTCCGGCGCTGTGTCCGCCGACGGCGAGCCGCGTACCGTCCCAGCCGCCCGCCGAGCCGTTCGCGGCGACCCACGCGGTGACGTCGTACGCCTGGGTGACGGGTACGGGGAACGGCCGCTGCGGGGCGACGGCGTAGTCCACGTTGATCACCACACAGCCGGCCGTGGCGGCTATGGAGCGGCAGATGTGGTCGTCCTGTTCCGGGTGGGCGACCACGAAACCGCCGCCGTGGAAGTTGACGTACACGGGGGCGGGGGACTCGGCCGCGGCGGAGGGGCGGTAGACCGTGCAGGTCACCGGGCCCGCGCCGGTCTCCACCCGGAGGGTCTCGGCCGGGGTCGCGGCTCCGGCGGACCGCAGGTCCTTGTGCACGCGGGACATCACCCGGCCGAGGAGCAGCTGGACGCCTCTGGCCTGGACTGTTGAGCTCAATGACATGATCCCGCTCCATATCTGCAAGGTTCAAGTATCAGGATTCCTGATAATGCACCCTGCAGCGCCGGTTGGGTACTCCTGGGCGACGGCAGGGTTCCTCTTAGCGTGCGGAACGCGCAACGACCGCCACCCCGCCCCGGCCCCGCACATCCCGGTACTCTCTGCCCACCTCGGAGGTAAATCGATCTAGTTCAGCGACGGAGCGGGAGCGTGCCATGGATCCGAACGCGCAGCGGCGCAGTACGTACGAAGCGGCCCTCCGCCTGCGCGAGGCGCCGTTCGTGGTGGAGCGGCCACCTCTGTTCAGCCCCGCCGTGGCCGCCCAGGACGAGGCCAACGCGCGCGGGGCGTACGGCCACTTCGCGCAGACCCTGCTGCCGCTGGAGTATTCGCAGTGGGCCGAGGAATGCGCCGCCCATGTCCGGACCTGTTACCTCGGGGACTGGAGCGCGCTGCACAAGGTGATCGTCCGGGGACCGCACGCGCTGGGATTCCTCGATCAGCTGGGCATGAGAAGTCTTTCCCGGTTCGAGCCGGGTGGGATCAAGCACCATGTCCAGCTCGACGAGAACGGCCGGGTCGCCTCGGAGGGCGTGTTGTGCCGGCTCGGCCCGGAGGAGTTCCTCTACACCGCCGGCAGCTGCGACTGGCTGCTGTGGCGGCTCGGCCGAGGCGGCTGGGACGCGGCGGCGACCGACGTCAGCCCGGATCTGTTCGTCTTCGGCGTCCAGGGACCCCGGTCCCTGGCCGTGCTGGAGAAGGTCACCGGGGACGACCTCCGGGACATCGGCTTCAGCCGCAGCAGGATGTCCCGGGTCGGCGGAGTGCCGGTGCGGGTGCTGCGGACCGGGATCTCCGGCGAGCTGGGATACGAGCTGCACGGTTCCGCCGAACACGCGGGCGCGATCTGGTCGGCCGTCGTCGCCGACGGACGGGACTTCGGCATCCGTCAACTCGGCCTGCGCGCACAGCCCGTGCAGCACATCGAGGCCGGCATCGCCACCAACGGGCTCGACTATCTGCCCGCCTCGATCCTCACGCCGGGCGCGCCGCGCCAGTTCCGCAGGGGCACGCCCGGTGGCAGTTTCGTGCCCGTCAACGGGGTCGGCGACTACTTCCGCAAGCCGGGCGAACTCGGCTGGGGGTTCCGCCGGGGCATACCCGGGCGGGACTTCGTCGGCCGGGACGCGCTGGTCGCGGACGCCGCGAGCGGCATCCCGGGCCGGACGCCGGTCGGCCTGCGCTGGAACGGCCACGACGTCGGCGGTGTCCTGACCTCGCTGCTGGGCGACGACGACACGCCCGCGCCCGACCAGATGGAGCTGCCCCGGCAGTCCGGTCCCGCCTTCGACCAGGTGCTGGTGGCCGGCGAACCGGTGGGGGTGTCCACCGGGCGGACGCTGAGCGTGCATCTGCGCGCGACGATCTCCCTCTGCGTGATCGATCCCGCGTACGCGACACCGGGCACCGAGGTGACCGTCCTGTGGGGCCGGCCCGGAACCCCGCAGCGGGAGATCCGGGCGAGCGTGTCCGCGCTGCCGTTCAAGCCGGACAACCGCCGGACGGACGTCGGCCGCCCCTGACACCCGCCGCCCCACCGTCCCCCCTGCCCCTGCCCCTGCCCCTGCCGCCCCACGAGACACTGGATCGATCTAGCTAAGCTGGGGGTGTTTCGACAGACAGGGGGCACTGTCATGGAGCCTGCACGGCGGGTCACGCTGAAGGACGTCGCCGCGGCGAGCGGTGTCTCGCGCGCCACCGTGAGCTTCGTGCTCAACGACGACCCGAACCAGACGATCTCCTCGTCCACCCGCGAACGCGTGCTGCGGGCGTCCCGCGAACTCGGTTACGTCCCGCACGGCATCGCGAGGGCGCTGCGCGAGGGATCGTCGCGGATCGTGGTCCTCAACGTCGACTGGAGTATGGAGGGCAACTTCTCCCGCAGCTACATCCGCGGCCTCGACGCGGAACTCGCCGCGCACGACCACGTCCTGCTCGTCCGGCACGGAGAAGCGGCACCGCAGTCGACGCAGCGGATCCTGGACGCGATCGTGCCCCGCGCCGTCCTGCGGTTCGGCGAGGCGTACATGGACGGGCACGAGCCCGACCAGGAGGACTGGGAGCACGGCTTCGCCGCGCACGCCGCCCTGCAGATCCGGCACCTCGCCGAGCGCGGCCACACCCACATCGCCATGGCGCTGCCGGACCACGCGTTCCCGCTGACCGGGGCGCGTCTGCACTTCGCCGACGAGACCGCCCGCCGGCTGGGTCTCGCCCCGGTGACCGACCTCGTGGTCCCCCGGCCGCGGGAGTCCGGCGCGGCGGCGGTACGGGCGTTCCTCGCCGCCCACCCGGCCGTCACCGCGATCGCCGCCTTCGACGACGACCTGGCGCTGCGCACGCTGACCGCCCTGCACGACCTGGGACGCGTGGTGCCCGACGAGGTCGCCGTGATCGGCTACGACGACACCGAGTACGGCGCCCTGGTCACGCCCGCGCTCACCACCGTCCACATCGACGCCGAGGCCAAGGGCCGGGTGGCCGCGCGCACCGTCCTCGGACTCGACGCCGCCGACCTGGTGATGACCCCGGGACGGGTGATCGTGCGGGATTCGGCCTGACCCGAAACGCGCAAGCATTGCGTGCGCGGCATCACCCTCGCCACCCGGCGACCCCTCCTGTTAGCTTCATCGCTAGATCGATTTAGTACCTGATGCGGCACCCTCGGTGGCACCTCTCATGGCACCCCCCGGCCCGTCACTAGATCGATTTAGCCGCGTAGTGGACGCCCGCGGGGCGGACGCCGACGAGAAGGAGCCGCATGGCCATCCCCAGTCTTCAGGACGGCATCGACGAGGCCGGATCGCCGGTCGAACTGCTGTGGAAACCGCATGCGGAGCCCTGGCTTCCGGAGGTCGTCGACCGCGAGTACGCCGGCTGGCGCCTGGAGCAGCGCGCCTGGCACCAGGGCGTCGCCCTCCTCAACCTCTCGCACCACATGTACGACATGTGGATCGACGGCCCGGACGCCACCCGGCTGCTCGCCGACCACGGGGTCAACAACTTCGAGCGGTTCGCGATCGGCCAGGCCAAGCAGTACGTCCCCGTGACGCGGGAGGGCACCATCGTCACGGACGGCATCCTGGCCCGCGAGGCCGAGGACCGGTACCTCCTCAGCGGGATCCCGGCCGCGCAGCACTGGGTCCGGTACCACGGGGAGAAGGGCGGCTACGACGTCTCCTTCACCACCGACCCGTCCTCCGCGTTCCGTCCGGGCGGCGGCGACCCGAAGCTGTTCCGGTACCAGGTCCAGGGCCCGCTGGCGGCGGAGCTGGTGGAGCGGACGTTCGGCGGACCGCTGCCGGAGACCAAGTTCTTCCACTCCTCCCCCGTCGCCCTCGACGGCCGCGCCTTCCGCGCCCTGCGCCACGGCATGGCGGGCCAGGCGGGCTTCGAGTTCATCGGCCCGTGGGAGCACGCGGCGTACGTCCACGAGGCGTTCCTCGAAGCGGGCGGGCCGCTGGGCCTGGTGCAGGTCGGCGCCCTCGCCTACACCACACCGAGCGTGGAGAGCGGCTGGATCCCCTCACCGGTGCCCGGTATCTACACCGACCCGGATCTGCTGGAGTACCGCAGGCAGCTCGCCCTGTTCGGCATCGAGGGCAAGCGCCCGCTGAACGGCAGTTACTTCTCGGCGGACATCGAGGACTACTACGTCTCGCCGTACGAGCTCGGCTACGGGAAGCTGATCCACTTCGGCCATGACTTCGTGGGCCGGGACGCCCTGCTGAAGGCGAAGCACTCGGTGCGCCGCACGAAGGTGACCCTGGTCCTCGACCCGGACGACGTGCGCGAGGTCGTCGGCCAGGGGCAGGACCCGGGCTTCCATCTCACCTACGCCCGGCACCGGGTGGAGAACGGGACCGGGCTGATCGGCATGACCATGCAGACGGCGACCATCGACCCGGTGGGCACCCTCCTCTCCCTCGCCCTGCTCGACCGGGAGCACGCCGAACCCGGCACCCAGGTCCACGTGGTGTGGGGCGAGCACCCCGGTTCCGGTACCGACCCCGAGGCGGACCTCGGCTTCCCGCGCATCCGCGCCACGGTCCGGCCCGCGCCGTTCAACGAGCACGCGCGCACGTTCTACCGCCGCAACGCGTGAGTGAGGGACGACCATGAACCCTGGCCTTCCGGCCCCGGCGTCGGTGCGCGCATCGCTGCTGGAGGACTTCTCCCTCGAGATGACCGGCAAGGACGTGCCGAAGCTCGAGGAGGCGCGTGACCTCATCCCGCCGGGCACCCGCGTCAACGTCACGTTCCTCGGCAACGAGGACCTCGCCCTGCGGCTGGCCGCCGCCCGGGCCGTCAAACGCCTCGGCTTCGTGCCCGTACCGCACATATCCGCCCGTCGACTGCCCTCGCGGGCCGCCCTCGAAGAGTTCCTGGCCGGGCTGCGGGCCGACGGCACCGGGGAGGACGTGTTCGTCGTCGGCGGCGACCCGGTCCGCCCCGAGGGTCCGTACGAGGACGCGCTGGCTGTCATCCGCAGCGGACTGCTCGAGCGGTACGGCGTGCGCGGCGTCGGCGTCAGCGGCTACCCGGAGGGGCATCCGGCCATCGCCGGGCCCGCCCTGTGGTCGGCCCTCACCGACAAGAGCGGGGCGCTCGCGGAGCAATGCCTCGCGGGCAGCGTCATCACCCAGTTCGGCTTCGACGTCGACCCCGTCCTGCGCTGGGTGGAGGAGACCCGGGCGCGCGGGGTCGACCTCCCGATCCGGATCGGGGTGCCCGGACCCGCCGGCGTCAAGCGGCTGATGACGTACGCCTCCCGCTTCGGCGTCGGCACCAGCGCCTCCATCGCGAAGAAGTACGGGTTCTCCCTCACCAACCTCATGGGGACGGCGGGCCCCGACCGGTTCCTGCGCACGCTCGCCCGGGAGTACGACGCCGCGCGCCACGGCGAGTTGAAGGTGCACTTCTACACGTTCGGCGGGCTGAAGGCCACCTCGGAGTGGGCCGCCCGGTTCAGGAAGGAGGGCTGACGTGACGCTCACCCAGGACGCCCCGGCGCGTGCCCGGCGGGAGGCGGCCCCGCGCCACCACGCCTCGCTGATCGTGCAGGGCCGCGACCGGACGGGCATCGTCGGCGCCGTCGGCGCGGTGCTGGCCGAGCACGGCGCGAACATCGTCTCCCTCGACCAGTACTCGGACAATCCGCAGGGCGGCGCCTTCTTCCAGCGGACCGTGTTCGGCCTCGACGACCTGCGGGCCGCGCTGCCGGCCGTCGAGGAGGACCTGGACGTCCGGCTCGCGCGGGACTACGGGCTGACGTACACGCTGCGGGATCTGTCGGTGCCCAAGCGGGTGGCGATCTTCGCCTCGAAGTCGGACCACTGTCTGCTCGACCTGCTCTGGCGCCACCGGCAGGGCCAACTCCCGGTGACCGTCTCCATGGTGATCTCCAACCATCCCGATGTGGCCGAGGAGGTCCGCTCGTTCGGGATCCCCTTCTTCCACGTCCCCTGCCAGGGGTCGGACAAGTCGGCCGCCGAGGCGGAGCATCTGCGGCTGCTGCAGGGCAACGTCGACTTCGTCGTGCTGGCCCGGTACATGCAGATCCTGTCGGGCGACTTCATCGAGCGGGTCGGCGTCCCGGTCATCAACATCCACCACTCCTTCCTGCCCGCCTTCATCGGGGCCGGCCCCTACGCCAAGGCCAAGGAGCGGGGCGTCAAGCTCGTCGGCGCCACCGCCCACTACGTCACCGAGGATCTCGACGAGGGCCCGATCATCGAGCAGGACGTCGTCCGCGTCACCCACGCCGACACGGCCGCCGACCTCCAGCGCCGCGGCGCCGACGTCGAACGCGCCGTCCTGTCCCGCGCCGTGCTCTGGCACGCCGAGGACCGGGTGATCCGCAACGGCAACCACACGATCGTCTTCGCCTGAACCGGCCCCGGAGAAAGGCTCCGGAGAAAGGCTCCGGAGAAAGACGAGTCCCCCATGACTTCAACGATCGACGGCAGGAAGACCGCCCGGGACGTCCGGTCGAAGGTGGCCGAGGAGACCGCCTCCTTCGTCGCCGCCACAGGGATCGTGCCCGCACTGGCGACGGTCCTGGTCGGCGAGGACCCGGCCAGTGCCGTGTACGTCGCGAACAAGCGGCGCGCGGTGCGGGCGGCGGGGATGCGGGACGTGCACCGGGCGCTGCCCGCGGACGCGACGCAGGAGGACGTGGCCGCCGTCCTCGACGCGCTCGCGGCCGATCCCGAGGTCTCCGGGATCCTGCTCCAGCTCCCGCTGCCCGCGGGGCTCGACAGCGCCGCGCTCATCGACCGCATCCCGGCCGTCAAGGACGTCGACGGCCTGACCACCGCCAGCGCCGGTCTGCTGGCCCGCGGCGCGTACGGCCTGCGCCCCTGCACCCCCAGCGGCGTCATGGAACTCCTCGACGCGGAGGGGGTCACCGTCAAGGGCGCCCACGCGGTGGTGGTCGGACGGTCCGAACTGGTCGGCCGGCCCATGGCCCAGCTGCTCCTGCGGCGCGACGCCACGGTCACCGTCGCCCACCGCCACACCCCCGACCTGGCCGCCGTGACCCGGCCGGCCGACATCCTCGTCGTCGCCGCCGGAGTACCGGGGCTCATCGGGCCCGAGCACGTCAAGCCGGGCGCCACGGTCGTCGACGTCGGCATCCACCGGACCGGCACCGGGCTGACCGGCGATGTCCGCGCCACCGAACTGGACGGCCTGGCCGCGCGCCTCACCCCGGTGCCCGGCGGCGTGGGGCCGATGACCATCGCCCTGCTGCTGGCCAACACCCTGCGCGCGGCCCGGTGGTCCCACGGCTCCGGCCGGTAGCACCCGAACCCATTCCTTCTCCCCCAGCACGGCGACGGAGCCGTGCGTCAGCGATCGCGAGGAATGCCATGCCCAGCCTCGAAGAAGAGATCAACAACGCCGGAGGACCGCTCGCACTGCTGCGGCAGGGACGCTCAGGCGCCTATCCGTTCCCGATCCGGGCGGAGTTCAGCAACTGGCGTGACGAACAGGAGGCGTGGCGCTGATGGACCTGCCCACCACATGCCCGACCTGATCGTGCGGGGGCCCGACACCTACCGGCTGCTGGAGCACCTCGGCGCCAACAGCTTCCAGGGCTTCGGCCCCGGCAGCGCCAAGCAGCTCATCACGGTCCGCCCCGACGGCCAGATGATCGGCGACGCCATCCTCTTCTGCGTCGGCGACCACCACGTCCGGGTCGTCGGCCGCCCACCGGCCCTGAACTGGGTGCAGTTCCACGCCGAGACCGGCGACTGGGACGTCACCGTCCGCCGTGACGAGCGTACGGTGAACAGCCCCAAGGGCCGCGAGCTGTTCCGGCTCCAGCTCCAGGGCCCGCACGCCGCGGCGATCTTCGAGAAGGTCAACGGCGGCCCGATGCCCGACATCCCCTTCTTCCACATGGGCCGCTTCAAGGTCGGCCCGCACGAGGTCACCGCGCTCAACCACCGGATGTCCGGCTTCCCCGGCTACGAGTTCACCGGGCCCTACGCGGACTTCGCCTCGGTGCGGGACATCATCCTGGAGGCCGGCGAGGAGTTCGGGCTGCGCCAGGTCGGCGCCCGCGCCTACGCCTCGGTCGCCACGGAGTCCGGCTGGATCGCCAACACCCTGCCGGCGACGTACTCGGGCGACGACATGAAGGCCTTCCGCACATGGAGGCCGGCCGGACAGGCGTACGCCGCCGCGCCCGCCTTCTTCATGACCGAGCACTTCGGCATCGACCCGGCCACGCTGCTCCGGGTCCACGACGTCCTGCCCCCGTCCCACGTGGGCGCCTCCGCGACGGACACCGCGCCGGACATGGCGCCCTTCACCGTCATGGAGAACGACGACGTCAGGGTCACCGCCGTCCTGGTCCCGCACGGCGCGGTGTACCCCGCCTACGCCTACCGCTTCGACACCGACCACGGCAGTGTCGTCCTCTCCGGCGACACCTCCCCGAGCCCGAACCTGATCCGGCTCGCCCGGCACACCGACGTCCTGGTCCACGAGGCCCTCCACCCCGCCGGTCTGGCCGGCCTCGGTCTGCCGGCGGCCCTGATCGAGCACATCCTGGCCACCCACACCGATGTGGCCGAACTCGGCCGGATCGCCGCCGAGTCGGACGCCCGCGCCCTGGTCGCCACCCACCTCGGACCTGGCCGGCGGACCGACGTCCCCGAGGCGACCTGGCACCGGCTGCTGCGCGACAGCGCACACCGCGCGGGGTACGGCGGGCCCGCGCTGGTCGGCGACGACCTGATGCGGGTGCCGGTGGCCCGGCGGCGGGCCGGCGCCCGCTGAGCCACCGACGGCTCTGTTAACCTCGACCCTCCACTGGATCGATTTAGTGGATCCAGTCGGGCCACGGACGACGGGAGAAACGTCATGGACCGCATGCTCCTGATGCGCAGCTTCGTCACGGTCGCCCAGCTCGGCAGTTTCAGCGGAGCCGCCCGGGCCCTCAGTTCCTCGGGGTCGCTCGTCTCCCGCCATGTCGCGGAGCTGGAGCGGCAGATCGGGGTCCGGCTCGTCAACCGGACGGCCCGTTCCGTCAGCCTCACCGAGCCGGGGCTGCGCTATGCCGAGTTCGCCGCCCGCATCCTCAAGGAGATAGAGGCGGAGGACGCGGGCATCGCGCAGCTGCACGACCGGGCGGAGGGGGGCCTGAGCGTCGTCTCCCCGAAGTGGATCGGCAGCCTCGACCTCGGTGACGCGATCGCCGCCTTCTCCGCCGCCCATCCGAAGATCGTCGTGCGTTTCGAACTGGGCGGCATGTCGGACCGCACCTACGACTTCCTGGACAGCGGCTTCGACGTCGCCCTGCACACCCGCGATCTGCGGGACTCCAGCGTCCACCTCAAGAAGGTCGCCTCCCTCCCGTTCGCGCTGTGCGCGGCCCCGGAGTACCTCGACCGGTGCGGGGCCCCGGCGCACCCCAACGAACTGGCCGCCCACGACTGCCTCGTGCACGTCAACGAACCCGTCTGGCGGCTGGGGCACGGATCGTCCTCCACGCTGCACAAGATCCGCAAGGTGGTGTACTCCTCGAACTCCTACCTCGCCCTGCAGAAGGCGGCGGTCCACGGCCGTGGCATCGCCCTGCTGCCGCAGCGCTCGGTCTACGACGACCTGCTGGCCGGCACGCTCCGGCCGGTGCTGCCCGGCCATCTCGTCCCGGAGCGCCCGCTGTACGCGATCTACGCCCCGGGCCGGCCGACCCCACGCAAGGTCACCGTCTTCCTCGCGTTCCTCGGCGAGTGGTTCAGAAACAACCCCATCCCCACCCTGGAGCCCCGGTCGGGCACTCCCCTACCGGTGGTGCGAACCGGCCGCCCGGGCCGGTGAGACGGCCACCGGGTCGCGGTGGGCCCGATGGTGGTCGGTGTCACGGGGGGTGGCCAGTACCGTCCGTGTCCGGTCCGTGAGGCTCGCCTGCGACAGGGTGCCCCGACCGGCGAGGACGCTCTCCAGTGCCGCGAGCCAGTGGGCGTAGTAGCTCCACGGCTCGCCGTCCGGCTCCTTCTCCCAGCGCCGGATGGACTCGATGAGCGACAGCTGGAACTCGCTCCACGCGTAGTGGCCGCCGTCATGGGCGGCGACCGCCATCGCGAAGGCCCGCAGCTCCCACGGCGCTTCGAAGGGCCGGTCGGCGCCCGGCAGACCGCACACGAGGTCCTCCACCCGGCGACGCGCGTCCTCGGGTCCGGCGGCGTCCGGCCGCTGCGCGGCGCTCATGACGCCGGGGCGGCGACGGGGCCGACGCCGATCATCGAGTTCCGGGTGACCAGCGCCCGAAGCCGCTCGGCGCTCAGGCCCTCGGTGCCCGCGGGCCGCTGCGGCAGCACCCAGTACCGCAGTTCGGAGCTGGAGTCCCAGACCCGGATCTCCACCGAGTCCGGGATCGGGAACCGGAAGTCCTCGGCGAGCACCTTGCGCGGCTCCCGGACGATACGGGCCCGGAACGGCGGCGCCTTGTACCAGTTGGGCGGCAGCCCGAGCACGGGCCACGGATAGCACGAGCACAGCGTGCAGACGATCACGTTGTGGACGGTGTCGGTGTTCTCGACGACGACCATGTCCTCGCCCTGGAGGCCGCCGATGCCCATCTCCGCGCAGGCGGCGGAGGCGTCGGCGAGCAGCCGGGCCTTGAAGTCGGGGTCGGTCCAGGCCCGCGCCACGACCTTGGCGCCGAGCTGGGGTCCGACCTCGTTCTCGTAGATCTCGGTCAGCCGGTCCACCGCGGCGGTGGTCAGGACGCCCTTCTCGATCAGCAGCGCTTCCAGCGCCTTGACCCGCGCGGTGATCTCCGCCTGCGTCCGCAGCCGGGTGTCGGTCGGTGCCATGCTCACTTCTTCCCTTCGGCGAGAGTCATGTAGGGCTCCCAGGCGTCGTAGCAGACCGTGGCGTTCGGGTCGCCGGCCTTCTCGCCCCAGAGCTCACGTGCCGTGAAGCGGACGGTGTAGAGGTGCTCGGGCGCGTCACCGCCGCCGTTGCCGGCGCTGTCGGGGTAGATGAAGGTGCCGTGCGCCCCGGTGACCACACCGGTGCGGCCCCTGACGTAGCGGGCCCGGCGGGTGTGTCCGAGCGGGCTGTCCCCTGCGATGGTGACGACGTCGCCGACCGTGAACCCGGCCGCCCTGTCCGACGCGCGTGCCGCGGGCGCCCCGCCGGTGACGGCGGCGTCGACGAAGGCCAGCAGCTCGGGGTCCTCGCGCTGCGGCAGTGCCGCGTCCGGGTGCGCGAGGAAGAACGCGGTCCGCGCGGCCAGTTCGGCGGGGTCGATCATCCCGGCCTTCGCCGCGAAGTGCTCGGCGGTGTGCACCCAGTGCTCGTAGTAGTTGGACAGCAGGTACTCCGCCGGGTCCATCTGCTCGATCCCGTGCCGGAACATGTCGACGTTGAACAGCCCGGCCCGGAAGCAGCTCGCGAACAGGGAGAACGCCGCCTTCTCCCAGTCGGCGCGGAAGACCGGTTCGTTGTCCTCGGTCAGGACGGGGCCCAGCCCGTCCGTGCCGCCGAGGTCGAATACACCGTTCATACGGCCACTCCGTTCATACGGCCACTCCGTTGCTCGCGGGGACCGGCGGTGCGGGGAAGCCTCCGACGGCCTGTTCGTAGGTGTGCGCCACCCGCAGGACGGTGGCGTCGTCGAAGCGCCGGCCGATGATCATCAGGCCCGTCGGCAGACCGCCGACCGGTCCGGCCGGCACCGTGCAGGCCGGGTGGCCGCTCACGTCGAACGGGGCGGTGTTGCCGACCATCGACAGCGCGGTGGTCAGATAGTCGGCCAGCGTGACGTCGGCCGGGGGAAGCGCGGGCGCGGTGTACGGGAGCGTGGGCATGACCAGCACGTCGTACCGGGCCAGCGCGGCGTCGTAGGCCGCGCGCACCTCGGGGACGAGCCGGCGGGCCATGGCGTAGTACCTCCCGCCGCCCTCCTCGAAGGTGTAGCGCCCCGACAGCCCCACCAGCTTCACCGTCCGGGACAGCTCGTGGCCGCGCTCCAGCCGTCGGCGGGCGAAGTGGGCGATCAGCTCAGGGTCGTAAAAGCCGTCGGTGTTCATGCCGTAGGCGTTGCCGTCGAGCATCTGGTAGGCGGCGCCCTCGGTCGCGATCACGTTCCACACGTGGAGCGCGTCGGTGTGCCAGGGGACCGACACCTCCGCCACGTCGAGCCCGGCGCCGCGCAGGACGTCGATCGCGGCACGGACGGAGCCGTCGACCGCCGGGTCCGACACGGCCGTACCGAATCCTTCGGCGACCACGCCGACCCGCAGTCCCGACGCGGGTTCGGCGAGTGCCGCCGGGTAGTCGACCGGTGCGATGACGCCCGGCTGCCGGGGATCCGCGCCGTCCGGGCCCGCCAGGACACCGAGCAGGGCCGCGGCGTCGGCCACCGTACGGGCCATCGGCCCGAGGTGGTCGATGGTCCGCTCGATGGGGAACGCGCCGGTGTACGGCACCAGTCCGTGCGTCGGTTTGTGTCCGACGATCCCGCAGAAGGCGCCCGGGATACGGATCGAGCCGCCCTGGTCCCCGCCGACGGCCAGATCGGCCTCGCCGGTGGCCACCAGGGCGCCGCAGCCGCTGGAGGACCCGCCGGCGTTGCGGGTCTCGTCCCACGGGTTGCGGACCGGGCCCGGCCGCGAGGTGAAACTGGCCCCGGAGAAGCACAGGTCCTCGCACACGGCCTTGCCGGTGATGGTGGCCCCGGCGTCGAGCAGCCGGCGGACCACGGTGGCGTCCTGACGGGGTACGAAGCCCTCGACCGTACGGGATCCGTTCATCATCGGCACGCCCGCCACGGCGATGTTGTCCTTGACCGCCACGGTGCGCCCGGCGAGGGGGCCGTCCGGCGCCCCGGTGAGCGAGGTGGTCACGTACCAGGCGCCGAGGCGGTTGTGCTCCGGCCCGGCCGGCGCCCAGGCCCGCTCGGGCGGCGGGGTGCTCCCGCCGAGGCGTGCGTAGAGTTCCTCGACGGCGGTGGAGGAGGCCAGCGAGGCCTCGACCGCGGGGGCGTACTCGGTGAGTTCGGCCGGGGACAGACCGAACCGGTAGTGCCGGTCCAGGGCGGCGAGACGCTCGGTGTCCGGTGGGGGAAGCGACGACATGGGGCAGCTCCTCCGCTATCCGGCGACGTGCGCGGGGGTGTGGTCGAGGACGGTCAGGAAGCCGGTCCGGTTGTGGCAGTTGACGTACTCCGAGGACCCGCCGCCCTCGGGGATCACCGAGACCTCGTGCCAGAGCGACATGTCCATCGGCTGCCCGTCCTTGCCCTGCATCATCTGGAAGAAGGCGCCGTAGATCTCCAGATGGCTGCGGTGGCCGCGCGACCACGTCATGAGGTGTTCGAGGGACAGGAACCAGCCGACGGTGCACGCGCGGTCGATGATCTCGCCGCCGAGGGCCTGCTCACGGATCTTGCGGGTCTGCAGACAGCCGGTGTCGGGGTGGGTGGCCAGATAGTCGACACCGACGTCCTTCACCGGGTCGACGTTCGCGAAGTAGTCGTCCTTGAAGACGGTGCTCCTGCGCCAGTCCTGGGCGGTGCGGATCAGACAGACGTTCCCCGGCACGGTGACGGAGACCCGCTTGCCGAGCGTCTCCTCGGTGGTCGGGGTGTACGCGTACAGCGCGCCTTCGAGTTCGTCGGTCCGCGAGGCGGTGATACGGTCCCTCGCCGATCCCCAGTAGTCGTGCACCTTGGTCGGCCCGACCCGCACATGCCGGGCGATGCCGGGGGTGTCGTACTCCTCGGGGTCGTGCGGTGTGTACAGCGTCTCGATGTGGTCGCGGGGTATGGTCACGGCCTCCCGGTAGTAGCCGAGGGGTCCGCTGACCGGCCGCGTTTCCCAGAAGGTCCCGACCGCCTCCTGCCGGGCCCAGCGCTCGTACTCCTCGGGCGCGAACCAGTACGCCATGAGCGTGGCGTTCGCGTACCCGTAGGCGTCGGTGTACTGCCCCCGGTCGAGAACCGTCGGCTGTGCGTCCGCGCCGAACAGCGGAAGCATCTCCTCGATCGCCTTGTTCGCCTCGTCGAGGCTCGGGGCCTGGACGCCGAACTGGGCGAACAGAATCTCGGTGACGCCTTCGGGATAAGTGGTCGACCACATTTCGAAACGCGGTTCCGAGTCGGTGACACGAATATGACGGGGCATGGGGCCTCCAGATCGGGTCGGCGGTGATTGACCGTACGGCGGCCCGGAGCCGGGTGTTTGTCCCTCAGCGACAGCCCGCTTGACGCTCTGCGCCACTCCCGTGATCGCCCGCTGATCGATTCACGGAGGGCACCCGGGCGTATTGACCCGCGCTCGGCACGCTCCTACGGTGCAGTCCACGTGGGAGGAGCAGCCTCGTGTCCAACTCGAGCCTCACGGAGATCGTGCGGACCAATTCGCCGGCCGCCTGGACCGACGCCATCCGGGACACTTTCGTGGCGCTCGACATCAGGCCGGACGACTCGTCGCGGTTCACCGGAACCGTGCGCACCCGGCGGCTGGCGCACCTCATGGCGGCCGATGTCCTCGCCACGTCCCAGACCTTCGACCGGACCGGCCGGCTGACCTCGCGCCGGCCGCTCGACCTGATGCAGATCGGCCTGGTCGTGGCGGGCGAGGGCGAACTCGTCCAGGACGGGCGGAGCTGCGCGCTGCGGCCGGGGGACTTCGCGCTCTACGAGACCGCCCGGCCGTTCACCTGGCATCTGCGCCCGGACTGGCATCTGCGCGTGTTCACCTGGCCTCGGGAGTCGATTCCGCTGAGCGAGGCGCGGTCACAGCAGTTGACGGCGCGAACGGTCCGCGCCGATTCCGGGGTCGGGCAACTGCTTTCCCCGCTGTTGTCGGGTCTTCTCCTCCATGATCGGGACGTCTCCTCCGGCGGTGCGATCAGACTGGCCGACGAAATAGCGGAATTGGCGATCACGGCCGCGCTCGAGGAAAGCGATCCGGGTGATCAGGACTCACGGGCGCTGGAATTGCGGGAAAACATCCTGCGGTACATCGACGCCCATGTCGACGACGCCGATCTGACACCTCAGCAGATCGCGCAGGCGTTCTTCGTCTCGCCCCGGACCCTGCACCGGCTGTTCGCCCGTTCCGGCGAGACCGTCGCGGCCACGATCCGTCTGCGCCGTCTGCAGGCCTGCCGCGAGGCGATGCTGTCGCCGCGGAACACCCACCGCCCCCTGACCGACATCGCCTCGCACTTCGGCTTCACGGACCTGGCCGTCTTCAGCAGGGCCTTCAAGGCCAGGTACGGAGTGAGCCCGAGCCGGTACCGCGAACTGCACGGATAGGGCGGGCAGGACACCTCCTCCCCTTCAGCCCCACAAAATCCAACGGGAATCGACAGAACCATTGACCCGTCAGATCCCCACCCCTACCTTCTGACCGACTTGCCGAACCTGGTTCGAGATATCGACCCGTTCGTGCCCTATCCGGGCCACCGACCACAGGAGACACCCCCTATGGCGAATGTCCTGACAGGCAGATGGGCGTCACGCGTCACCGCGCGTGTCCTGGCCCTCGCTCTCGGTCTGACCGGCCTGGCAGCCCTCCACGGCCCCGCGCCGTCGGCGCCGTCGGCCGTCGAACCGGCCGCGGTCAGCACCAGCCAGATCGGCGTGACCCCGCCGCCGATGGGATGGGCCTCCTGGAACAGCTTCGCCAGCAGCATCGACTTCGACGTCATCAAGCAGCAGACGGACGCCCTGGTCTCCTCCGGCATGGCGGCCGCCGGATACCAGTACGTCAACCTCGACGACGGCTGGTGGCAGGGCGACCGCGCCTCCGACGGCACCATCGCCGTCGACGCGGACCTGTGGCCGAGCGGGATGAAGGCCGTGGCCGACTACATCCACAGCAAGGGCCTGAAGGCCGGCATCTACACCGACGCGGGCAAGCAGGGCTGCGGCTACTACTACCCCACCACCCGCCCGGCCGCCCCCGACACCGGTATGGAAGGGCACTACCAGCAGGACCTGGAGACCTTCCAGCGCTGGGGCTTCGACTACGTGAAGATCGACTGGTGCGGCGGGCAGGCGGAGGGCCTGGACCCGGAGACCACGTACAAGGCGATCGCCGCCGCGAACGAGGCGGCGGAGGCCGTCACCGGCCATGAACTCGTGCTGTCCTTCTGCGAGTGGGGCACCGGACTGCCGTGGAACTGGGCGACCGGCCACGGCGACCTGTGGCGCACCAGCACCGACGTCATCCTGTGGGGCCAGACCGCGACCACCGCCAAGATGCTCACCAACTTCGACCGCGGTCTGCACCCGGCCGCCCAGCACACCGGCTCCTACAACGACCCCGACATGCTGATGACCGGGATGAGCGGCCTGACCGCCGCCCAGAACCGGCTGCACATGGGCCTGTGGTCGATCTCCGGCGCCCCGCTGCTGGCGGGCAACAACCTGGCCACGATGAGCACCGCGACCCGGGACATCCTCACCAACCCCGAAATGATCGCCATCGACCAGGACCCGCGCGGGCTGCAGGGCGTCAAGGTCGCCGAGGACACCCGGAACCTGCAGGTGTACGGCAAGATCCTCGCCGGCACGGGCAAGCGGGCCGTGCTGCTGCTCAACCGCACCGGCGCGGCGGCCTCGATGACCGTACGCTGGGCCGACCTCGGCCTCACCTCGGCCTCCGCGTCCGTGCGCAACGTCTGGACGGGCACCGACGCCGGTTCGTCCGCCACCGGCTACACCACCACCGTCCCGGCGAACGACGCCGTCCTGCTGACCGTCTCCGGCACCGAGGCGTCCGGAACGACGTACGAGGACACCACCGCGGCCACCACCCCGGTCCTCACTGGTGTGAACGCCTCGACCGCCGGCACCGAGCTGGTGGACATCACCTACGCCAACGGCGGCGGCACGGCCCGCAAGGCCACCCTCAAGGTCAACGACCAGTACGCCTACGTCGTGTCGTTCCCGCCCACCGGCTCCGCGACCACCTACCGGACCGTCTCGGTCCTGGCGCACCTGGCCAAGGGCGCGAACACCGTGCGCTTCGCCGCCGTCTCCGGCGCCACCGCCCCCGACATCGACGCCATCCGCGTCCAGGGCGTCCCCGGCACCGACGGCACCGCCTTCGTCGGCACCGCCTCCGGCCGCTGTGTGGACCTGGAGAGGAACACCATCACCGACGCCACCCAGGCACAGCTGTGGGACTGCGGCGGCGGCCAGAACCAGACCTTCACGCACACCTCCCGCGGCGAACTCGTCGTCTACGGCAACAAGTGCCTCGACGCCGACAACAACGGCACCGCCAACGGCACCAAGGTCATCATCTGGAGCTGCACGGGCGGGACCAACCAGAAGTGGACGACCCACTCCGACGGCACCCTCACCAACGACCTCTCGGGCCTGTGCCTGGACGCCTCGAACGCGGCCACCGCCAACGGCACCAAGCTCCTCCTGTGGACGTGCAACGGCCAGAGCAACCAGAAGTGGACCGCGACGTGACCCGCTTCTGAGCTACTGACCCGGGCGGACGACCACCGCGAGGGTCTGCACCGCGCCGCTGTGTTCGAAGTGCAGCGTGAAGGCGACGAGGTCACCGGACTTCCAGTCCTTCTTCGCGGGAACCACCACGTCGAGGCCGGCCGGGGACATGGCGAGGCTGTCCCCGGCCGGGACGGCGACGGAGTCGACGGTCCGGTCGGAGGCCGTGTTGGCACCGGTCATGACGTGACGGCTCAGGGTGGGGGTGTCGGCCCCGCCCTCGGCGGTCGTCACCTTCAGCAGCCGGTCGGCCGAACCCCCGCTGTTGGTGATCCGGAAGAACGCCGCCGTGACCGGGGTCCCGCCGGACGGCACGAACATCTTCCCGTCGGTGACCTTGATGCGGGCCGGGCTGCCCGCGTGGCCGGAGGCGGTCCACGCGCTCAGCCCGCCCAGGGCGAGCCCGCACGCGGCGACCGGCGCGAGCGCGGCGAGGAAGGTGTCGGTGAGCCGACGGCCGGTCGGCCGCCAGAGGTGCTGTCCGGTCATCGGTCACTCCTTCGGGCAGGGGGCGACGCAGGCCGCCAGGCGCGCAGACGCAGGCTGTTGGCGACGACGAGGACCGAGCTGGCCGACATGGCGGCAGCGGCGAGCATCGGGTTGAGCAGGCCGACCATGGCGAGCGGGACGGTGACGGCGTTGTAGCCGAAGGCCCACACCAGGTTGACGCGGATCGTGCCCAGCGTGCGCCGGGCCAGCAGGACCGCGTCCGCGAGGGCGTCGATCTCGCCGCGTACGAGGGTCACGTCGGCGGCACCGATGGCCACGTCCGTGCCGGTGCCCATGGCGATCCCGAGGTCGGCGCCGGCCAGCGCGGCGGCGTCGTTCACCCCGTCGCCGACGACCGCGACCCGGTGGCCCTGCTCCTTCAGCTCCCTTACGAGATCGGCCTTGCCCTCGGGAGTGCGGCGGGCGTGGACCTCCTCGATGCCGAGGGCCTCGGCGACGGACCGGGCGGGCGCCGCACGGTCACCGGTGGCCAGTACGGGCCGTACGCCGAGCCGCCGCAGCCGGTCCACCGCACGGTGGCTGCCGGGCCGTACGACGTCCCCGATCTCGATCAGGGCCTCGACCGTGCCGTCCACCCGGACCAGGACGGGCGTACGAGCGGCGGACTCGGCCCCGGCCAGGGCATCCGCCAGGGCGACCGGCACGTCCTCGTCGGGCGCGAGGACCTCGACGAGCCGCCCCTCCACCCGCCCCCGCACCCCGCGCCCGGGCAGCGCGGCGAACCCGCTCACCTCCGGCAGCCGTGGCTCGCCCGACTCCCGCCGGGCATACGCGGCGACGGCCCGGCCGAGCGGATGCTCCGACCCCTGCTCCACGGCCCCCGCCCACCGCAGCACCACGTCGAGCCCGAGCCCGTCCGGTACGGCGGTGACCTCGGCGACCGTCATGTGACCGCTGGTGAGCGTGCCGGTCTTGTCGAGCACGACCGTGTCGATGTGCTGGAGCCCCTCCAGCGCCTGCGGCCCGGTGACCAGGACACCCATCCGGGCACCGCGGCCGGTCGCGGCCATCAGCGCGGTCGGGGTCGCCAGGCCGAGCGCACAGGGGCAGGCCACGACGAGGACCGCGACGCACGCGGTGATCGCCGCCTGCGGATCGGCCCCGGCCCCCAGCCAGAATCCGAGCGCGGTGGCGGCCAGCGCCAGCACGACCGGGACGAAGACCCCGGCCACCGAGTCGGCGAGCCGCTGCGCCCGCGCCTTCCCCGCCTGCGCCTCGGTCACCAGCCGGGTGATCCGGGCGAGTTGTGTGTCGGCTCCGACGGCCGTGGCCCGTACGAGCAGCAGCCCGCCGGCGTTGACGGCCCCGCCGACCACGGCGGAACCGGGCCCGACCTCGACCGGCTCGCTCTCCCCGGTGACCAGGGACAGATCCACGGCCGAACTGCCCTCCGTGACCTGCCCGTCGGTGGCCACCCGTTCCCCGGGCCGCACGACGAAGACCTGTCCGGCCCTCAACTCCTCGATGGAAACCAGCCGTTCGGAGCCGTCGCCCGCGCGGACGCAGACGTCCTTGGCGGCCAACCGGGCCAGTGACCGCAGGGCCTCCCCGGTCCCGTGCCGGGCCCGCGCCTCCAGGAACCGGCCGGCGAGCACGAACAGCGGTACGCCGACGGCCCGTCAGCTCAGCGATCTACAAGCGGAACGACTGCAGGCCGAGCTGGAGGCGGGGCCGGCGGCGCATGGCTGGACGGAGGACCAGCGGTGGACCCTACGGGAAGCCGCCGGGCCCCTTGGAGGCCAGAGCCGCGCTGCCGCCCTCGCGCCAGGTGGCGTGCCAGGCGTACGCCGACTTTCGCGACACCCGTAACCTGCGGGCCGCCTCCGGCGGCCGGACGCCTCGCTCGAACATCTCCGCGGCCTCGAAGCGCACTGCTTCACGCTTCGCCCGCCCCGCAGCGGTAAACTCACCGCCACCAGGGACTGGACCTACACCCCCTGGAACGCCACCGGCCCCCTCCAGATCGGCCGCAAACTCTCCTCCGGCACCTACGGCGAGTACGCCAACGCATCGATCAGCAACATCCGCGTCTACTCCACCGCCCTGCCCCCCGCCGACGCCTCGGCCACCGGCGACAGCCCCAAGGTCGCCCAGCTCGACTGAGCCCCTCCCGACACTCCCCAGGGCCCGTCCCGGTCTGACCGGGGCGGGCCCGCGTCCGGGCACAGTCGCACGCGGCCGCCCCACCGGGCGAGCGAGAGACCCCCAGGTCGTAGTGTCTCCACCGTCTTCCGTCGTCGCCGCAGCCGGGCCGAACAGCATCTGCCCATCTCTTCGGCCGTGACGCCGGGCGGATCGGCGACGTCACCAGGGCGGATGCCCTTGGACCACAGGCCTTGGAAGACCTTGGTCAGGATCTGCGACGTCTCGCGCTTCTCCAGGCCCTGTGGCTCGTCCGAGCGGTATCCGCGTGCGCTCAGGTCCGCGCAGGTGGAGCGGTACTGCCAGGCGGTGAGGAGGCCGAGGTCGTGCATGCGGTACGTCAGGGCCATGGCCGAGACAAGGCGCCGGCGAAGTCGTTGGCCTGGCGTTCGGCTTCCGGTCCGGTGCAGGGGCGTTCGCCGCCGGCCTGCATCAGAGGAGTCGGCGATGAGCACGTCGACGCGGCACCGGCCCCGGACACCGGTCAAGAACCGTGCGCGCGGCAGCGTGCCGCTCTGGCCGATACCCGTTGCCGCGCTGGTGGCCGCAGCCGCCATCACCGTGGCGGTCCTGCTGCCCGGCCTGCGGCACAGCCGGCCACCGGCCGCCGTACCTGCTCCACCCGTCACGACCGTGGTGGCCACGGTCGACGGCCAGGACATCCCGGTACGAGAGCTCGCCCTCTACCTCACTGAGGAGAGAGCAGCGACCAGAAGTTCGGAGCCGACGACGGCCCTGACTTGTGGACCACCGAGCACGACGGCCGGACACCCGCTGCCTACCTCCGCGAGCGCGCACTCGCCGACGTCATCCTGCGCAACGGGCGGACGGGGAACACCCGCCGCCGACATATCTCCTGAGCAACCTCGCCTCCGCCCTCCGGGACAGGCTCAAGTCCGCGTGCACCACAACGTGTTCGACGCGGTGCCGGTCACCTGATGTACCCGGCTGGTGGTCCGCGTGAGCACCGGAGCGCCGCCGGCCTCGCCGTGGGGCGAAGCGCGACGGCGCTGATGGTTCCGCGCCGGCGTCAGCTCCTGGTCCACTGCTGGTTGCTGCCGCCGTTGCAGTACCAGACGTCGACCGATGTGCCGTTGCCGGTGCCCGCTCCGGCCGCGTCCAGGCAGAGCGCCGGGTTCGCGACGCTGGACACGGAGAGGTCCGCGTTCACGTTCCACTGCTGTGCCGCCGCGCCGGTGCAGTCGGTGATGACCACGGGGTCCCCCGCCGTGGCTCCGGTGCCTCCCACCGTCATGCACTTGTTGCCGTAGACGGTGAGTTGCTTGTCCGCGTCCCAGTTCCAGGACTGGTTGCCGCCGGCGTTGCAGTCCCAGAGGTCGAGCTGGGTGCCGTTGGCCGTGCTGAAGCCGGGTACGTCGACGCAGCGGCTCGAGCCCACTCCGCGCAGGACCTCGCCGGGAGGGGCGGGCGGCAGGTCGTTGACCGGCGGGGTCTTGCCGAAGCCGTAACCCCAGCGCAGCAGAGCTACTCCGGTGGCGCTGTTGTCCACGAGGTTGCCCTTGGAGTCCAGCGACTCGATCGAGTAGGCGTCGCCGAAGCGCAGGCCCGGCCAGTACACCAGTCCCATCCCCTTGCTGCGGGCGGTGTTGGCCACCGACGCGAGGTATGAGGTGTAGATGTTGCCGTTCCACGCGCCGTAGTTCAGGCCGATGGTCATCGGGGCGCCGGCCTCGTCGATGATGGTCCGCCCGGCGTACTTGCCGATCCGGGCTTCGAGGTCGGCGGTCCAGTCAGACTGCTTGGTGTAGCTGTTCCAGAACCCGTAGAAGTGCAACGACAGCAGGGTTCCGCGCAGTTCGCGTGCCGCGCCGACGCCGGTGACGTTGTCGTTGTAGCCGGTACCGCTGATCACGACGCGGCCGCGCGGGACGTCCTTGTGCTGGGCCAGCCATCCGCTGGTGACGGACACCCACTGGTCCAGCGTGTAGCCGTGCGGCTCGTTCATGGGCTCGAAGTAGACCCGTGGGTTGTGCTTGTACTCCCGCACCACGGTGTTCCACATCGTCTTCCAGGCGGCCGTGTCGTCGACCAGGCCGTCCTTGCTGGTGTCGGCCTCCCAGTAGCTGACGATGACCTTGTCGCCGCAGGCCGTGGCCGCGTCGATCGTCGCACGGTACGACTTCCACCAGGTGGTGCCCACGGTGGCCGGGTTGATCGGCAGTCGCAGCGTGTTGGCGCCCAGGTTCTTCTTGAAGCCGCGCACCATCCTGTCCGTGGTGCGGTACACGGTGCGGTAGTTGTCGGTCACCGACAGCCCGCTCGGCACCACGGCGTCACTGGCGTAGTTGTCGCGTGGGTCGGCCCAGTTCACTCCGCGGAAGTCACTGGTACCGCCCTTCGGCGAGGGCTTCACCGACGCGTGCGAGGCGGCTGACGTGTCGGCGGCCGACTGGGCGAGGGCGGGAGCGGGGGCGCTCAGGAACATGAGTGTTGCACCGAGGCCGGCCATGAGCACGCTGGCCAGCCTTCTGGACCTCGTCGAGGTCTTGGTCATGTCGTCTCCAGTGACGGGAAAACGCGGAGGGGCGGAGTACGGGTTCGTCACCTGAGCCGAGGCACTGATGAACCTGATGAACCTGGGTCCGGTACAGACTTGGAACCGCCTGAACCGGCCATGTTTACGTAACCATGGCGGACATTGGCACAGCGCTCACGCTAGTGACAAGACCCGTGATGGTTCCGAAGTGAACGGGGGCGGTGTCCGGCACCCCCGCAGCGTGACGCGGCTCGTTCGCGGCCATGGCCCTGCGATGCAGTCGAGATGGCTGTCACCCGGTCCGAGCCGACGCCCGGTACCAACGGCTCGTAATCGTTGCCGAGCTTTTGATCATGGTGTGGTGTCGGCGTATGCGACAACGGGCCGCCGGCTTCCATGCGGGCGTAAGAAGGCGCCAGGCCGTGGGCCTGGCGCCGGTGGAGAACGGTGGCTCGACGCCGGGTGCCCTTCTTCTGCCGTTGATGTTCTGGGTGTCGGCGCCCAGGAGATGCGAGCCGCCCGATAGGGGTCGGATCCGGCACCATCGCAGGCAGTGAGCTTGGACCCGGTTGAGTCGTTGCCCGTTGAACCCGCAGCCGGCTGAGTGCCGTTGCAGTAATCGCTGGAGGCGCAGTTCGCCAGCCGCTTCACCTTTGTCGAGAGCCAGCTGAAGTCGCCGCTCCACTGAGCGCTTGGGCAGCGGGCGTTGGGTTCGCGCTGACCTGCGCGAGGGCGGCGTGGTGGGTGGGCTGTGCGAGCGTCTCGGTGTCGAATTCGGGACGCCGGCAGGACACAAGGATTCGGAAGTGCTGCCCGGTGACCTCGGGTGCCGGGAGACGGCCTGCACGGAAGCAGTCCAGTTCACCGGGATATGACCGCCGGTCAACGGTGAGACGTTTCCGCAGGTCACAGGGGTGCACAGTGAGGCGGGTGGGACTCGAACCCAACTCGGGCCTCCCCGACGGCTGTGCCTTCGCCGCCCGTTGCGACCGGGCCACCGACACATGCGCCCGGCTGCCGCTCATGGCGGACACGGTCGCCTGTCACCACCCGTACGTGCAGGAGGACCTCCGCGCTTGAACTGCACCGCATCACCGCCGGATACGACCGGTACGCACCCGTGGTGCGGGGCGTCTCCCTGACCGTCGCCCCCGGCGAGGCCGTCGGCCTGCTCGGCCCCAGCGGCTCCGGCAAGTCCACCCTCGCCCGTGTCGCCGCCCTCCTGCACCGCCCCGACTCCGGCACCCTCCTCCTCGAAGGCGCCCCGGTACACCGCCGGCGCCACCGCGCACCGCGCGAACAGCGCACCGCCGTCGGGATCGTCTTCCAGCAGCCCCGGCTCTCCGCGGACCCCCGGCTGCGACTCACCGACCTGATCGCGGAGCCCCTGCGCGCCACCGGACGCCGCGAGGCCGCCCCCGAGCGGGTCACCGAACTGGCCGCGGCCGTCGGCCTGACCTCCGACCTGCTCAGCGGCGCCCGCACGAAGTCAGCGACGGCCAACTGCAACGCGCCTGCCTGGCCCGCGCCCTCGTGCTGCGCCCGCGCTGGCTGGTGTGCGACGAGATGACGGCGATGCTCGACGCCTCCACCGCCGCCGCACTGGTCGCCGTCGTCGAGGAGTACCGCCGGACCACCGGTGCGGGCCTGCTCGCGGTCGGCCACGACCGTGTGCTCCTGCACCGCTGGTGCGACCGCACGGCCGAGTGGGACACGCTGGGCGAGGAAGCCCCTTCAACGGCGGAGAGGCTCCCGCGAGTCACGTCCTCGCGGGAGCCCCCCGTCCTACCGCCTGCAAGTGAAGGTTGAGAAGACGATCACGAGCAGGACGTTCTCATACGTCAGGGCGCGAGCAGCAGGCTGTCGCCGCGCTCCTTGGCGGCGGCGTAACGCCGGGCCACGTCCTGCCAGTTGACGACGGCCCACATGGCGTCGATGAAGTCGACCTTCTGGTTCTTGTACTGGAGGTAGAAGGCGTGCTCCCAGGCGTCGAAGACCAGGATCGGGGTGGAGCCCTGGCCGACGTTGCCCTGGTGGTCGTAGACCTGCTCGACGATCAGGTGCCCGCTGAGCGGCTCGTGGGCGAGGACGCCCCAGCCCGAACCCTGGGTGGTGGCCGCGGCCTTGGTGAGCTGGCCCTTGAAGCCGGCGAAGGAGCCGAAGGACTCGGTGATCGCGTCCGCCAGGTCGCCGACACCGTCGGCGGCCAGCGGCTCGCCGCCGCCCTCGCCGGTCATGTTGTGCCAGTAGATCGAGTGCAGGATGTGCCCGGAAAGGTGGAACGCCAGGTTCTTCTCCAGGCCGTTGATCGAGCCCCACGACTCCTTGTCCCGCGCCTCCGCGAGCTGCTCCAGCGTGTCGTTCGCGCCCTTGACGTA
>NZ_JBEXXE010000040.1:11834-106013 GCF_040630255.1 Streptomyces sp. NPDC005820 | reverse complement strand
TTGACGCGGACCGCGGCACAGCCCGCCTCGATCGCCGCGAACACGTACTTCGGCTGGAAGTGGATGTCCGCGATCACCGGGATCTGCGACTTGCGGGCGATCGTCGCGAGGGCGTCCGCGTCGTCCTGCGTGGGGCAGGCGACGCGGACGATCTGGCAGCCGGACGCCGTCAGCTCGGCGATCTGCTGGAGCGTCGCGCCGATGTCCGACGTACGGGTCGTCGTCATCGACTGGACCGACACCGGGGCCCCGCCCCCGACCGCCACCGGCCCGACCTGGATCTGCCGCGCGGCGCGCCGCGCGGCGACCGGCCGGGCCGGTACCTCGGGGACACCGAGAGGGACGGCGGTCATGGCCTCACTCCCGGTTCCCGGAGACCGTCTCGCGCATCGCGCGCAGCGACTCCTTGAGCGAGCCCATGGTGGCGAGGACGGCGGTGGGCTCGTAGCCGCAGTGCGCCATGCAGTTGGCGCAGCGCGGGTCCTTGCCGCGGCCGTACTTGTCCCAGTCGGTCTTCTCGATCAGCTCGCGGTACGTCGGGACGTACCCGTCGCTCATCAGGTAGCAGGGACGCTGCCAGCCGAAGAGCGAGTAGTTCGGGATCGCCCACGCGGTGCACGGGAAGTCGACCTTGCCCTCCAGGAAGTCCAGGAAGAGCGGGGAGTGGTTGAGCCGCCACTTGCTCCGGTTGCCGCCCGCGAAGGCCTTCTTGAACAGCTCGCGGGTCTGCTCCACGCCGAGGAAGTGCTCCTGGTCGGGTGCCTTCTCGTAGGCGTAGGCGGGCGAGATCATCATCTCGTCGACCTTGAGGTCGTCGTTGAGGAAGTTCAGCACCTCGATGATGGTCTGCGGGGTGTCGGTGTTGAAGAAGGTCGAGTTGGTGGTGACCCGGAAGCCGCGCCGCTTGGCCTCCTTGATCGCGGCCACCGCCTCGTCGAACACGCCCTCCTTGGCCACCGACTCGTCGTGCCGCTCGCGCAGCCCGTCGATGTGCACGGCGAAGGCGAAGTACGGCGAGGGCTTGAACTTGTCCATCTTCTTGCGCAGCAGCATGGCGTTGGTGCAGAGGAAGACGTACTTCCGCTTCGCCACCAACTGCCGGACGATCTCGTCGATGTGCGGGTGCATCAGGGGTTCGCCGCCCGCGATGGACACCATCGGCGCACCGGACTCCAGGACCGCTCCGACGGCCTGGGCGACCGGCATGCGCTGCTTGAGCACCCCCGCCGGGTGCTGGATCTTGCCGCAGCCCTCGCACTTCAGGTTGCAGGCGAAGAGGGGTTCCAGCTCCACGATCAGGGGGAACTTGTCCCGCTTGCGGAGCTTCTGTTCAGCCAGATATGTAGCGACCTTGATGGACTGGCGCAGCGGCATGGCCATTCGGCTCACCTCCGGGGGAGCAGCACATTACGGTGCCATTCGAAGAATGCAGGCAGGACGGAACGAAGGACACGGAAAGCCGATATTCCACCGCGAACCGTGCCGATCCGGACGAGTTCATGTTCTGGAGCGTCCACGACCACCCGGACGGCCGCAACCGGGCGTCCGTCCGCGCGCACGGCGCTCAGGAGCGTGGCCGCCGACTCCATGTCGACGGCGATCGCGCCGGTCGCCAGCAGATCGGCCCGTTCGTGACCGCGTACGACGTGGTCGGAGCCGGTGAGGGGGCCGGTGTGGACGGTCCGGCCGGGCAGGGTGCGCACGAGTTCCTTGACGAGCAGCTCGGTGCCCACGCAGGGCACGGTGCCGCGCGGGTCGCGGGTCTCCTCGGCGACGACCAGGTCGCCGGGGTGCATACCGGGGGCGAGTCCCGCGCAGAAGCCCGTGGCCAGCACGGCCGCCCCGCCGAGCACCGGGTCGGCGAGGACCCGGGTGACGGAGCGCTCGGCGGCTTTCGGGCCCATGCCGGTGCGCAGGACGGTGACGGGCCCGCCGGCCCCGCTGCGGTCGCCCATGCGCAGGGCGAGGTGCTCGATGCCGAGGGCGCAGGCGATCAGCAGCGGGGCCGGGACGGGCTGCGTGCTCATTCAGCTCCCCTTGACCTCGACGGGAGCGGACTCGGCGGGAACGGCCTCGGCAGGGGCGGCCTGGACGGGAGCGGTCCCGACGGACGTGATCCCGACGGACGTGGTCCCGACGGGAGCGGGCTTCTTGGTGAACGGCTCCCCGTGGACGTACCGGCCGAGCGCGGTCAGCGGAAAGACCTGACGGTAGAGGTGGTAGTTGATGGAGAAGTCCCAGGGGAAGCCGGTGCCGGTGAAGTAGGGCTCGTCCCACGAGCCGTCCTCCCGCTGGGTCCGGGCCAGCCAGGCGATGCCCCGCTCGACGGCGCCGGAGTCCCGCTCCCCCGCCGCCAGCAGGGCCATCAGCGCCCAGGCCGTCTGGGAGGCCGTCGAGGCGCCCCGGCCGCTCCAGCGGGCGGGGTCGTGGTAGGAGCGCAGATCCTCGCCCCAGCCGCCGTCGTCGTTCTGGACCCGCTCCAGCCAGGCGACCGCCCGGCGGATGGCGGGGTGGCGGGCGGGCAGTCCGGCCGCGGTCAGGGCGGGCACCACCGACCCGGTGCCGTAGACGTAGTTGACGCCCCAGCGGCCGAACCACGAGCCGTCCGGCTCCTGTTCGGCGAGCAGCCAGCGGATGCCGCGCCGGGTGCGCGGGTCGTGGGAGAGCCCCTCGACGGCGAGCATCTCCACGACGTGCGCGGTGACATCGGCCGACGGGGGGTCGATGACCTCGCCGAAGTCGCAGAACGGCAGCCGGTTGGGGAACGGGCTGGTGTTGTCGGCGTCGAAGGCCCCCCAGGCCCCGCCCCGGGACTGCATGCCGAGGTTCCAGCGCACCCCGCGCCCGATCGCCTTCTCCACCCGCTCGGGGTCGTGATGGCGGACCCGGCGCAGCGCGAGGACGACCTCGGCGGTGTCGTCGATGTCCGGGTAGTTGTCGTTGTGGAACTCGAACGCCCAGCCTCCGGGCGGGAGTTGGGGTCGGCTCTCGGACCAGTCGCCGGGCCGTACGATCTGCTCGCCGAGCATCCAGTCGGCGGCCTTGACGAGCGCGGGATGGTCGGCGGGCAGCCCGGCGTCGGCGAGCGCGATGGTGGCGAGGCAGGTGTCCCACACCGGGGACTGGCAGGCCTCGATCATCCGGGAGCCGTCCTCGCGCCACACGGCGTAACGATCCAGCGACTTCAGGCCCTCGCGCATCACGGGGTGTTGGAGGTCGTAGCCGAGCAGATGCAGGGCGATCACCGAGTACACGGCCGGGGGCTGGATGCCGCCCCAGCAGCCGTCGTTCTCCTGCCGCTCGATGATCCAGCGGGCGGCGGAGTTCATGGCGGCCCTGCGCAGCCGGCGCACCGCGACCGTGCGGTAGCCGCGGACGACCTTGTCGAGCCGCTGGAAGAGGCCGTCCCAGGTGTTCACCGGGGCGAGCGGCCGCGGCGGATTGGGGCGGGCGGGGTCGGTGTGCAGCTCGTCGAGCGGGAACGGCGCCGGGCGTACCGGGCGCTTCGCCGAGACGACGGTGAGCGGGACGATGGTCTGCCGGGCCCAGCAGCCGAAGTTGTAGATGCTGAGCGGGAACCACTTCGGGAAGTACAGCAGCTCCGGCGGGAGTTCGGGCAGGTCCTCCCACTTCCACCAGCCGAACAGGGCCAGCCAGATCCGGGTGAAGACCCGGGCGGCGGCGATGCCTCCCTGGGCCCGGACCCACTCCGAGGCCCTCGCCATGTGGGGGGCGTCGGGGGCGTCACCGGCCAGGCGCAGGGCGACGTACGCCTCGATGGTGGCGGAGAGTTCGGGCGGGCCGCCGTAGAAGGTGGCCCAGGTGCCGTCCTCGCGCTGCTCGCCGCGGACGAAGCGGGCGGCGGCCTGGGTGGTGGCCTCGTCGCGGATGCCCAGGAACTGCCGGAGGAGGAGGTCCTCGGCGTCCATGGTGACGTTGGTCTCGAGGTCGCCCTTCCACCAGCCCTCGGGGTCCTGCCGGGCGAGCAGGAAGTCGGCGGCACGCCGCGTCGCGCGTTCGGCGGCTTCTTGTACCCCGGCCGTCACGGGAACGGTGATGTCGGTGTCGGTGTCGCTGGCCGCGGCCGCCCGGGGCGGCAGGGCCGCCCCGGCGCTTCCGTCGGTCGTCGCTGTCATGGCTTCCCCTTCGTGCAGTCGTGCGCGTCGTGCTGCTGTGGGAACGCCGTCGGCCGGTGCGCATCTCGCCTCGCTGCACCGGCCGGCGACTACGCGAGGACTATTCGACCTATAGTGATCATCTCTTTCGTACGACGACGAAGTCGGCGAGCGCCGTGAACCGGTCCCGCACCTGCTCGGGCATGTCGACGGCGTTCAGGGCCTCGATGGCGACGGTGTGCTGACGGCGGGCCTCCCCGGCGGTCCAGTCGCGGCCGCCGGCCTCCTCGATGAGCGCGGCGCGGGCCGCGAACTCCTCCTCGGAGAAGGTCGCGAAGTCGCTGCTCTTGGCGTCGGCGGCGAGGATCTCGCCGAGCCGCTCGGAGGCGGGGCCGCCCGCCGCGAGCGCCGCCACGACCGGCAGGGACTTCTTGCGCTGGCGCAGGTCGCTCCAGGTCTGCTTGCCGGTGGAGACCGGGTCGCCCCAGATGCCGAGGAGGTCGTCGACGGCCTGGAAGGCCAGGCCGAGGTGGTAGCCGTACTTCTCCAGGCGATCGGCGCTGCGCTCGTCCGCGCCGCCGAGCACGGCGCCGATCGAGCTGGCGCAGGCCAGCAGGGCGCCGGTCTTGTTGCCCTCCATCTCCAGGCACTCCTCGACGCTGACGCGGTCGCGGTGCTCGTAGGAGATGTCCTGGGCCTGACCGTCGATCAGGGCGCGGGTGGCGGTGGTCAGCCGGCGGGTGGCGCGGCCGGCCTCGGCGGTGCCGAGTTCGAGGAGGATCTCGTTGGCGAGGGCGAACAGGGCGTCGCCGACCAGGATCGCCTGGGCGGGGCCGTGCACCTTCCAGACGGTGTCGCGGTGCCGGCGCTGCTCGTCGCCGTCCATCAGGTCGTCGTGCAGGAGCGAGAAGTTGTGGACCAGCTCCACCGCGACCGCGCCGGGCACGCCGGTCTCGGGGGCGGCGCCGGTCACCTCGGCGGAGAGCACCGCGAGGGCGGGGCGCACGGCCTTTCCGCCGTCGCCGTCGGTCGGGTTGCCCTGGGCGTCGATCCAGCCGAAGTGATAGGCGGCGACCGTGTCCATGGGCGGCGCCAGCCGGTCGACGGCCGCCCGGAGCACCGGAGTGGCCAGGGTGCGGCCGCGCTCCAGGAGCGCGGTCACGTCCACCGCGGTCCTGCGAGCGGCCGGCGAGGCCGGGGGCACAGTGGGCACAGTTTCTCCTCTTGTTGCGGTACCGGAGGGGGTGCGGGGGTGTGCCGAGCCGTGCTGATCGAGCATCAGGCCGCCTCCTCGAACGCGAAGAGCCGGTGGGGTCGGGGCCGGCCGAGGGCGCCGAGCGCGGCGTCCGCCGCGTTCACACCGCTGCGGACCGCACTCTCCATGGTCGCGGGCCACCCTGTGGCGGTCCACGCTCCGGCCAGGTACAGGCCGGGAACCTTGGTGCGGGCGCCGGGACGCAGCCGCCCGACGCCGGGGGCGGGGGCGAACGTGGCCGTGCGCTCCCGGGTGACGAAGAAGTCCCTCACGCCGGCGCCGCGCGTGCGGGGCAGCAGCCGTTCGAGCTCGGGAAGATAGCGCGCGCGCAGGTCGGCGACGGGGGTGTCGATCTCGTCCTGGGCGGCGGACTGGGACAGCGCGAGGTACTGGCCGTCGCGCAGCCCGGAGGCGTCGGTGCGGTCGAACACCCACTGCACGGGGGTGCCGAGCGCGGCGAGGAAGGGGGCGTCCAGCACCGTGCGGTCGTAGACGACATGGACGTTGAGGATGGGCGCGGTGCCGATCTCCAGCAGCCGCTCGGGGGCGTCGAGCGCCCCGGCCGGCAGCAGTTCGTGGGTCTCGCGCTGCGGTACGGCGAGGACGACGGCGTCGGCGGTGAGCGTCTCGCCGGGCATCCGCACGCTCCAGCGCCCGTCCCCCTCGGGGGAGACGGCGGTGACGCGGGCGCGGACCTCGGTGCGCACGCCCGCGGAGTCCAGCGCCTTGCGGGCCAGCCGGTCGTGGAGTTCGCCGAGGGGGACATGGGCCCAGCCGATGTCGGCGGCGCCCGGGTCGGAGAGCAGACCGGTCTTGAACACCATCGCGGCGAGGGCCAGCGAGGCCTCGCCCGCGACCGCGTTCAGGGTGGCGACCCCGACCAGGTCCCACAGGGCCTCGACGGCGCGGGCCGACTGGCCGTGCGCGGTCAGCCAGCTGCCGAAGTCCTGCGCGTCCAGGGCCGGGTCGGCGAGGTCGAGCCCCTGGAGCGCGAGCGCGGCCCGGCCCACCTTCGCGCGTTCGGCGAGGGAGAGATGCGGGTACGTGGCGAGACTGCGCCCGAGGTGCAGGGGCACCGGCAGGGCGTCGCGCCGCAGCCTGCCGAGCCGCCGCCCCTCGGGCCGTGCCACGTCGACGACGGGCACGTCGAGACGTTTTTGCAGCGGTGCCAGGGCCGCGCCGTCGATCCGGTCGAGGAACCAGCGGTAGGCGGTGCAGCAGCGCAGATAGACGTGCTGGCCGTTGTCGACGGTGAGGTCGCCGCGCCGGAAGGAGAAGGCCAGACCGCCCAGGCGGGGCCGGCCCTCCAGCAGGGTGACGCGCACGCCCGCGTCGGCGAGCGCGAGCGCGGCGGTGGTGCCGGCGAGCCCGCCGCCGACGACGACCGCGTGCCGCCCGTCGGCGCCCTGCCGTTCGTCACTCATCGTGCACCCTCCCCTGCCGCCCTGCCGTGGTAGGTGAACTGTGCACGGCGGGCGGTCGCACTCAGGGACGCCGCGCCGCAGCGGAGGGTTGCGTGCCGCTTTCCATCGGTTCCTGCGCTTTCCCCGGCGGCATCACCCTGGCCCACGGTGTCGCCCACGGCGCCCATCAGGCGTGCCTCCTGACGGTCTGCCGCGAGACGTGCCGGGCGTCCAGTCCGGACAGTCCGCGCACGGCGACATAGGCCTTCTCCCGGCCGGGCAGCGAGACCCGGCCGCGCAGCACGGCGGCGGGGTCGCGTTCGATGCGGTCGAGGAGACGGCGGTAGATGCCCGCCATGGCGGCGACACAGGCGCCGCTGCGCCGGTCGAGCAGCGGCAGCAGCCGGTAGCCCTCGGCGAACAGGGCCCGGGCCCGCCGCACCTCGAAGTGCACGAGTCCCGCGAAGTCGGAGCCCTCCGGCGGGGTCGGCCCGTCGAACCCGGCCGAGCAGCCGAACTTGGCGAGGTCGTCGGCGGGCAGATAGGTCCGGCCGCCGGCCGCGTCCTCACGGACGTCCCGCAGAATGTTCGTCAGCTGGAGCGCGAGCCCGAGCGTATCGGCGTACTCCGGCGCGCGCTCGGCGCCGCGCGTCCCCGGTTCCGTACCGAACACGCCGAGCGAGAGGCGTCCGATGGCGCCCGCCACACAGCGGCAGTACACCTTCAGGTCGTCCCAGGTCTCGTAGGTCTCGCCGCGTACGTCCATCAGGACGCCGTCGATCAGTTCGTCCAGGCCGCCCAGCGGGACCGGGAAGACGCGCGCGGTGTGGGCGAGGGCGACCGCGACGGGGTCGGTGTCGTCCTCGTCGACCTCGCCGTCGCGGACCCGGGCGAGCAATGCGCGGGTGTCCTCGAGACGGGCGGACTTGACCTTGTCCTCCAGCGCTCCGTCGCCGATGTCGTCGACGCGGCGGGAGAACGCGTACAGCGCCGACATGGCGCGGCGCTTCGGTGTGGGCAGCAGCCGGATCCCGTAGGCGAAGTTACGGGCCTGCTGTCCGGTGACGGCCTCGCAGTAGCTGTAGGCGGCGAGTACCGGTGCGGACACGTGCGGTGACGACTCCACGGTCCGGATCACCCCTCTCCTCGCAGGGTCACGCCCACCTCGCGCAGCAACCGGAGCTTGCCGGGCTTGGGCGGGCCGGGAAGTACGTCGTACTCGGCGGCGGCGATCGCGTGGATCGCCGCCCTTCCCCCCGCCACGAACCCTGCGAGCAACAGCCTCAGCCTGCCGTGGACGCTACCCACGAGGGGGGCGCCTTCATTCAGCAGATCGCGGGCGCGTTGCGCCTCGTACGCGACCAGGGCGCGCACCGAGGCGCCCGCCGAGGGCGCGGCGAGATCCGCCTCCCGCACATGAAAGCGCTTCATGTCGGCGGCGGGCAGATAGACGCGGTCACGACCGAGGTCCTCGGCCACGTCCTGCAGGTGTTCGACGATCTGCAGTGCGGTGCAGATCGCGTCGGAGCGGCGGATCCGCTCGGGGGTCGAGGTGCCGGTGACGGCGAGCACGAGACGGCCGACGGGGTTGGCGGACAGCTCGCAGTAGGCGAGGAGGTCGTCGTAGGTCTCGTAGCGCTTGACGAGCTGGTCCTGACGGTTGGCGGCGATCAGGCCGAGGAACGGCTCGGGGGTGAGGGAGTGCCGGCGGACCGTGGGCAGCAGGGCGCGCAGCAGGGGATGGCGGGGTCCCCCGCGGGATCCAGGGGACGCCTCGAAGACCCGGCGCAGATCGGTCTCGACGGCGTCGAGGAGGAGCATGCGGTCCTCGGCGTCGGCGGCCGGGGCACCGAGCAGGGCGGCGTCGGCGCCGCCTGGGGCGAGGTCGCCGTCACCGATGTCGTCGACCAGGCGGGCGAAGCCGTAGACGGCCATCAGGTCCTCGCGCCAGGCCCTGGGCAGGAAGAACGGGGCGACCGGGAAGTTCTCGTCCGCGGCCTTGTCGAGGGTGCCGCGCTCCGGGCCGCGGGCGCGGGGCACGGTCGGCGCCGTCACCGGTCGCCACCCGGGACAGGGACGGCACATGCTGCGTTGAGCTGGGGAGTTTCCGTAGCCATTGCCGTCACATCTCCCGTTCTACACCGCCGACCCAAGACACACTATTTCGGACACGCCGCCCGGCCGTCCGCACGGCAGCCTCGACCGAGGGTGTCGCGCATTATCGCCCCACTTGACGCGTTTCGGGACCTGTCACAGCTTACGTTGTACAACGCAGCGAGGATCGCGCGGGTGTCCCGCAGATCACAACAACACACCGATTGGCGTCAAGATTCCTACGCCGACGCGGAGTTGACGTTTCCTTTGCAGACGCGGGGCCCCACCGGACAGTTCCGGCAGGGCCCCGGTCGCTTTCGGGCTACTTGCCCGTGAACTTCTCGTACTCCTTGAGGACCTCGTCGGTCGGTCCGTCCAGGCGGAGTTCGCCGCGCTCCAGCCACAGGACGCGGTCGCAGGTGTCGCGGATCGACTTGTTGCTGTGGCTGACCAGAAACACCGTGCCCGCGTGCTTGCGCAGCTCCCGGATGCGTTCCTCGGAACGCTTCTGGAACTTGCGGTCGCCGGTGGCCAGGGCCTCGTCGATCATCAGGACGTCGTGGTCCTTGGCCGCGGCGATGGAGAAGCGCAGCCGGGCCTGCATACCGGAGGAGTAGGTGCGCATCGGCAGGGTGATGAAGTCGCCCTTCTCGTTGATGCCGGAGAATTCGACGATCTCCTGGAAGCGCTCCTTGACCTGCTCCCGGGACATGCCCATGGCGAGCCCGCCGAGGATGACGTTGCGCTCGCCCGTGAGGTCGTTCATCAGGGCCGCGTTGACGCCGAGCAGCGAGGGCTGGCCGTCGGTGTAGACCTTGCCGCTCTCCGGCGGCAGCAGACCGGCGATGGCGCGCAGCAGGGTGGACTTGCCGGAGCCGTTGGAGCCGATCAGGCCGATGGCCTCGCCCCGGTAGGCGACGAAGGAGACACCCCGTACCGCGTGCACCTTGCGCACCCCGCGTGCCTCGTCGTCGGAGCCCCGCCTGATCATCCGGCTCAGCGCGGCGGTGGCACTGCCCTTGCCCGTCTTGGCGCCGCTGACGCGGTAGACGATGTGCACGTCGTCGGCGATGACGGTGGGGATGTGCTGCCCGGGTACCTGGTCAGCCACGGCCGTACCTCTCCTCCGCCTTCCAGAAGTACAGGAAGCCGCCGACCGCGAGCAGCAGGGCCCAGCCGCCGGCGACGGCCCAGACGTGGTCGGGGAGGTTCTCGGCGCCGTACTCCTCGATGAGCGCGAAGCGCATGAGGTCCATGTAGATGGCGGCCGGGTTCCACTGCAGGACGTTGGCCACCCACTGCGGCTTGTCGGCGAGGAAGACGGGGATGGAGAACATCACGCCGGAGGCGTACATCCAGGTCCGCATCACGAACGGCATCAGCTGGGCGAGGTCGGGGGTCTTCGCGCCGGCCCGGGCGAACACCAGCGCCAGTCCGGTGTTGAAGGCGAACTGCAGGATCAGCACCGGCACGATCAACGCCCAGGAGGCGTCCGGGTAGCTGCCGAAGCCGATCACGACGACGAACATCACCAGCATCGAGTACAGCAGCTGCTGAAGCTGCTGGAGCGCGAAGGAGATCGGCAGCGAGGCGCGCGGGAAGTGCAGGGCGCGCACCAGGCCGAGGTTGCCGGAGATCGCCCGGACCCCGCTCATCACGGAGCTCTGCGTGAAGGTGAACACGAAGACGCCCGTGACCAGGAACGGGATGTACACGTCCTTGGGCATGCCCCTGCTGGCGTTGAGCAGCACGCCGAAGATCATGAAGTACACGAACGCGTTCAGCAGCGGAGTCGCCACCTGCCACAGCTGGCCGAGCTTGGCCTGGCTGTACTGCGCGGTCAGCTTCGCCCGGGAGAACGCCAGGATGAAGTGCCGGCGTCCCCAGAGCTGGCGGACGTACTCCCGCACCGCGGGCCGGGCGCCGCTCACGGCCAGCCCGTACTTGGCGGCCAGCTGGGCGGCCGTCAGGCCCTCGTCGGGCGACGGAAGCGCGCTCACCGCGACTCCGCCGTCATGCGTTGTCTCACTCACAAGTAGGAAACTTTCGTCTTCGCGATGCCCGGCCTTGAGGGGGCTGGGCATGAGCCGGGGGACTCGCGGTCCGGCCGGGAGTCCTCTGGGACGAGCTTGTCAGATGACCGGGGGGCGGCCCAGTCGGGTCAGCCGCCACACCGTACGCCACTTCATGGGCCTGCGCGGCCCGCACGGTGTGGTCCAGCCTTCCCGGAAGCCGCCGAGCCACGCCTTCAGCGCGGACCGCGAGGGCCGCCGGGCCAGGGTGAGCAGCAGCCACACCCCGAGATAGACCGGGACGAGCACGGCGGGCAGGTTGCGGCGGGCCAGCCAGACCCGGTTGCGCGCCACCATGCGGTGGTAGACCGCGTGCCGCGAGGGCGCGGTCGTGGGGTGGTACAGCACCATGTCGGACCGGTAGTCGATCATCCAGCCCGCGTCGAGGGCCCGCCAGGCGAGGTCGGTCTCCTCATGGGCGTAGAAGAACTCGTCCGGCAGTCCACCCACGTCTGCGAAGACCTTCGTACGGACGGCGTTGGCGCCGCCGAGGAAGGTGGTGACCCGGGAGGAGCGCATCGGGTCGGAGGCCCGCAGCCTGGGGACGTGCCGGCGCTGGGTGACGCCGGTGTCCGGGTCGGCGATGCGGAAGCTGACGATGCCGAGCCCCGGGTCGGCCGCGAACGCCCGCCGGCACAGCTCGGCGGTGTCGTGGTGGGCCAGCAGGCCGTCGTCGTCCAGGAAGAGCAGGACGTCGGCGTCCCGGCCGGCCGGGCCGAAGGCCTCGATGCCGACGTTGCGGCCGCCGGGGATGCCCAGGTTCTCGGGCAGCTCGACCGTGCGCACGCCCTCGGGGACGTCCGGCACGGGCGAGCCGTTGCCGACCACGACGACCTGGACGGGGTCGCCGTCCTGCTTGGCCACCGAGTCGATCAGGGCCCTGAGCTCGTCGGGGCGGTTGCCCATGGTGATGATCACCGCCCCGACCTTCAGGGCGGTCACTTGAGCCTGCTCGACGCGAGGATCGACACCAGGTGCAAGAGGGTCTGGAGCACGGCGATGCCCGCGAGGACGGCGACGCCGAGCCGGGTGAAGAAGAGGTCGCCGCGGATCTGGTCGGCTATCGCCAGGGCCAGGATCAGCAAGGACGCCTCGATGCCGAGGATCAGCCGGTGGAACTTCAGCGCGGCGGCGGCCCGGCGGGCCAGCGCCATGCCGGAGGAGCGCATCTCGGCGGCGGCCTCCTTGACCGGCTCCTTGCCGGTCTGGTGGCGGGCGACGCCGACCAGGTCGGTCTCGGCCTTGATCAGGATCGCGCCGAGCGCGGCCAGGGTGCCGAGGAAGGCCCACAGCCAGTCGATGCGGCCGCTCCCCCACAGGTCGGCGGCGCGCAGCCCGAGGCCGACGAGCACGGCGGCGTCGGTGAGGTACGCGCCGACGCGGTCGAGGTAGACCCCGTTCAGCGAGTACATCTTCTTCCAGCGCGCGATCTCGCCGTCCACGCAGTCCAGCAGCAGGTACAGCTGGACGCAGAGCACGCCGAGCACGGCGCCCGGAATCCCCGGCACGAGCAGTGCCGGGGCCGAGAGCACGCCGAAGACGGTCATCAGGTACGTGAGCTGGTTGGGCGTGACCCTGGTGTTCACCAGGTAGCGGTCCACCCGCAGGGACACCTCACGCATGTAGAGGCGTCCCATCCAGTGCTCACCGCTGCGCCGGTCCTTGACCCCCGGGGGGTGGACGACCGGTCTGAGTTCAGCTACCGATGGCCTTGACATAGTCGGCGTAGACGTCCTTGATCTGTTCGGTCTTGAGGTCGAGGTGTTCGAGGATCGTGTAGCGGCCCGGCCGGGTCTCGGGAGCGAACTCCACCGCGCGGACGAACTCGTCCACGGTGAAGCCGATCTCCTCCGGCAGCACCGGCAGTCCGTGGCGCCGGAGCACCTCGGCCATGTACGCCGACTCCTCGTGGGCTCCGCGGAGGTACATCGCGAAGGCCGCGCCGAGGCCGCACTGCTCGCCGTGGGCGGCGGCCCGCTTGGGGAAGAGCAGGTCGAAGGCGTGGTTGATCTCGTGGCAGGCGCCGGAGGACGGGCGGGAGTCGCCCGACACCGACATCGCGATACCGCTGAGGACCAGCGCCTCGGCCAGCACCTGGAGGAAGCCGGTGTCGCCGATGCCGCCGGGGTGGCGCAGCACCGCCTCGCCGGCCTGGCGGGCGATCGCGGCGGCGAGGCCGTCGATCTTCTCGCCCTTGACCCGGTTGGCGAGCTCCCAGTCCGCGATGGCCGAGATGTTGGACACCGCGTCGCCGATGCCGGCGCGCACGAACCGCACCGGGGCCTCGCGGATGACGTCCAGGTCGATCACGACGGCGATCGGGTTGGGCACCCCGTAGGAGCCGCGGCCCGCGTCGTTGTCGAGGGTGGCGACCGGGGAGCACAGACCGTCGTGCGCGAGGTTCGTGGGGACGGCGACCAGCGGGAGGCCGACCCGTGCCGCGGCGAACTTGGCGCAGTCGATGATCTTGCCGCCGCCCAGGCCGACGACGGCGTCGTAGTGGCCGGCCTTTATGTCGCCGGCCAGCCGGACCGCGTCGTCGAGGGTGCCGCCGCCGACCTCGTACCAGGTGGCGCCGGGCAGCAGGGGCGTGAGCCGCTCGCGCAGCCGGGAGCCCGAGCCGCCGCTGACGGCGACGGCGAGCTTGCCGGAGTGCGAGATGCGCTCGTCGGCGAGGACGCATCCCAGGTCGTCGAGGGCACCCGGACGGATGTCGACGACGACCGGCGAGGGGATGAGCCGGGTCAGTACTGGCACGCGATCTCCCGTCCGCGGGCGAGATCGTCGTGGTTGTCGATCTCGACCCACTTGACGTCACCGATCGGCGCGACGTCGATCCGGAAGCCGCGGTTCACCAGCTCCTGGTAGCCGTGCTCGTAGAACTGCTGCGGGTCGGTCTCCCACACGGCCTTCAGCGCGTCGGCCAGCTCGGGGGCGGCGTCGCCCTCGATGAGCGTGACGCCGATGTACTCGCCGGTGGCCTCGGCCGGATCCATCAGCTTGGTGATCTTCGTCATGCCCCGCTCGGGGTCGACGACGACCTTCATCTCCTCGTCGGCGAGGGACTTCACGGTGTCCAGCGCGAGGATGATCCGCCTGCCCTCCCCGCGCGCCGCGAGCAGCGTCTTCTCGACGGAGACCGGGTGCACGGTGTCGCCGTTGGCGAGGATCACGCCGTCCTTGAGGGCGTCACGGCCGCACCACAGGGAGTAGGCGTTGTTCCACTCCTCGGCCTTGTCGTTGTCGATGAGGGTCAGCTTGAGGCCGTACTTGGCCTCCAGGGCGTCCTTGCGCGCGTACACGGCCTCCTTGCGGTAGCCGACGATGACCGCGACCTCGGTCAGCCCGATCTCGGCGAAGTTGCCGAGGGTCAGGTCCAGGACCGTGGGCTCGCCCTCTATGCCCGCGGGCCCCACCGGCACCAGCGCCTTGGGCAGGCTGTCGGTGTAGGGGCGCAGACGCCGTCCGGCGCCGGCCGCCAGCACGAGGCCGATCATGCGGGTTCTCCTTCATCGTGTACGGCGGGGGCCCCTGCGGACACCCAGAAGCGGATGCTCTCGACGAGCACCACGAGGGCGACGGCCACGGCCAGGACCGTGAGCGCGACCTCGAACTGCGGGGCGGTGAGCAGGGCGGCCAGCACCGCGACGAGCAGCGTCCGCCCCTCCTGCCCCCCTACGGCGCGCACCAGCCAGGCCGGCGACGCTCCGGCGTTGCCGCGGATGCGGTACACCGTGTCGTAGTGATGGTAGGCGACGGCGGCCACCAGCCCGAAAGCCGCAGGAAGGGCTCCGTTCACCTCGGACTTCGCCGCGAGGATCAGGACGGTGAGGTATTCGCCGGCGCGGAAGAGCGGCGGGACGAGCCAGTCGAGGGCGCCCTTGAGGGGGCGCGAGACGGCTTCGGCCGACAGCAGGGTGTAGGCCGCGGCCATCAGGACGGTCCACCAGCCCGGTCCCCACACCAGGGCTCCGGCCACGACCAGGACGACGCCGCCGGCCGCGCTGAGCGGCGCCAGGTGGGCGCCCTTGCCGCGCACGATGCGGGCCACGCCCTGGGCGAGGGGGCCGCTGTCGGTCAGGTCCGCCAGCGCCTGCGCGGCCCGGTCGGTGCGCCGGGCCTTGCGGGTCACCGAGCGCAGCACCCGCCCGGCCGTGGTGTACGTCGCCGCGAAGGCGCAGCCGGCGGTCAGCGCGTAGAAGGTGATGCGAGGGGTCGTCGCGGCGGTCAGGACGGCGATCATGGCCCATCGTTCGCCGATGGGCAGGACTATCATCCGGCGCACCCAGACCGTCCAGCCGACGCTGTCGAGCCGGTCGGAGAGGGCGGCGGTGGGGCTGGTGTTGGCGGTGGCGTCGTGGTTGGCCTCGTTGAAGGAGAAGTCGACCACGTGCCGGCAGGTCTGCAGGATCATCGCGCCGAGCGCGAGGGCCCATACGTCGTCGCCGCCCCGGGCCGCTCCGAGGGCGAGGCCGGCGTAGTAGGCGTACTCCTTGATCCGGTCGAAGGTGGCGTCGAGCCAGGCGCCGAGCGTGGAGTACTGCAGGGAGTAGCGGGCGAGCTGGCCGTCGGTGCAGTCCAGCACGAAGGACGCGATGAGCAGGACGCCGGCCGCGACGAACCCGCCCCGGGTGCCGGTGGCCGCGCACCCGGCCGCGATCAGCGCGGTGATCAGGGAGGCGGTGGTGACCTGGTTGGGGGTGAGGCCCCGGCGGGCGCACCAGCGGGCGAGGTAGCGGGAGTACGGGCTGATGCAGAAGGTGGTGAAGAACCCGTCGCGGGCCTTCACGGCCGACTTCAGGCGTACGGCCTCGTCGTCGACGGCGGCGACGGCCTGCCGTGCCTCGTTGCGGGCCTGCGGGTCGGCGGGGACCTCGGCGACCAGGCTGCCCAGCTCGGGGCGGTGGACGCCCTCGCCGTCGGTGTCGAGGGCGGTGACCACGCGGTCCGCGAGGCTGTCCACGTCCCCCACGCTCGACTTCGCTCGCGCGGGGGCACCCCCATGCGCGGTGCCGCCGCTCGCGGAGTTCTCGTGGGCCAGCGCGCGGATGAGGGCCGGCCGGCCCGCCGCCTGCGCGGTGAGCGCGCCCGGGATCGCGGCGAGCGGGAAGCGCGGGTCGGTGAGCCCGAGGCGCAGGGCGTGCACATGGCCGACGAAGCCGGCGTCGACGAGGGCGACCCGTTCCCGGGCCGGCACCCCGGCGAGCAGCTCCGCGGTGTCGGCGGCGTCGGCGGCTTGCCGGACGTCGAAGCCGAGGGAGCGCAGATCGCCCTCGATCGACGATCCGGGGACCGGCTGACCGGTGAGGATGGCGGTCGGCAAACCGAACTCACTCCCTGGGTCCCGACGCGTCCGCGCCGGTCGTGTGCACGATGGGGCGCCCTGGGCCTGCCCCGGTCGGGGCCGGGCGGGCGGCATGTCGGCAGAGGCTATCCGATGCCGGGAAGGCCGCGTTCACCGGCCGTTCAGCTCCGGTCAGGCGGTCGGACGGCACGGTGTGAACCGGCCTTTGCCGAGATCATCATCATCGATCGGCGGCCCGCCCGACAAACCGCGACGGCCGCGGACCACGAACCCGGGAGCCATGTGCCCGACATAGGGGACATTGGGGGCGGCGCGGGGCCGCGACATAGGGTGGGCGGCCATGACGTGGCTGATCACCGGCGGAGCCGGATACATAGGGGCCCATGTGGCGCGGGCCATGACGGGTGCCGGGGAGCGCGTCGTCGTCCTGGACGACCTCTCGGCCGGGTTCCCGGCCCGGCTGCCGGCCGACGTGGAGCTGGTGCGGGGCTCCGCGCTGGACCCGGCCCTGCTCAAGGAGGTCCTGGCCGGGCACGCCGTGACGGGCGTGGTGCACCTGGCCGCGCACAAGCAGGTCGCCGAGTCGGTGGCGCGGCCCACCCGCTACTACCGGGAGAACGTCGGCGGTCTGGCCACGCTCCTGGAGGCGGTGGCCGAGGCGGGGGTGCGGCGGTTCGTGTTCTCCTCGTCCGCGGCCGTCTACGGCAACCCGGAGGTGGACCTCATCACGGAGGACACCCCCTGCGCCCCGGTGAACCCGTACGGCGAGACCAAGCTCGCCGGGGAGTGGCTGGTGCGGGCCGCCGGGCGGGCGCACGGCATCACGACGACGTGCCTGCGCTACTTCAACGTGGCCGGTGCCGCGGCGCCCGAGCTGGCCGACACCGGGGCCTTCAACATCGTGCCGATGGTCTTCGACCGGCTGACCCGCGACGAGGCCCCGCGGATCTTCGGCGAGGACTACCCGACGCCGGACGGCACCTGCGTACGGGACTACATCCATGTCGCCGACCTGGCCGAGGCGCATCTCGCGGCGGCCCGCCGGCCGGCCGGCGACGGAGGCGATCTCACCGTGAACATCGGGCGCGGCGAGGGCGTCTCGGTGCGCGAGCTGGTCACGCTGATCGGCGAGGTGACCGGGGACGCCCGGCCCGCGGTGGTCGAGGGGCGGCGCCCGGGGGACGCGCCGCGCGCGGTCGCCTCGGCGGAGCTGGCCGCGCGGGAGCTGGGCTGGACGGCCCGGCGCGGGGTGCGCGAGATGGTGGAGTCGGCCTGGCGGGGCTGGCAGCTCCACCAGGGCTGAGCGGCCGGTGAGGGTGCCCTGACCTGCGCTTCGTTTGCGCAGGTCAGGGCACATGACAACGGTGTTCAGTGCCGCGTTGCCGGATACCCCCCACCCGTAGTTCACTGTGATCCCGGGCGACCACAGGAGGGTGCTTTCCATGGGGGCTGGGCACGACCACGGCCACGGACACACGCACGCGCCGACCACCGGTACGGCCGCGGCGGCGTACCGCGGCAGACTGCGCGTCGCACTGGCGATCACGCTCGGCGTCATGATGGTCGAGATCGTCGGCGGACTCCTCGCGGACTCCCTCGCGCTGATCGCGGACGCGGCGCACATGGCGACGGACGCGCTGGGCCTCGGCATGGCGCTGCTCGCCATCCACTTCGCGAACCGTCCGGCGAGCACCAACCGCACCTTCGGGTACGCCCGCGCCGAGATCCTGGCCGCGCTCGCCAACTGTCTGCTGCTGCTCGGGGTCGGCGGGTACGTCCTGTACGAGGCGGTGCAGCGGTTCGTCACCCCGGCCGGCACCGAGGGCGGGCTGATGATCTGGTTCGGCGCCATCGGTCTGGTCGCGAACCTGATCTCGCTCACGCTGCTGATGCGCGGCCAGGCGGAGAGCCTGAACGTGCGCGGGGCGTTCCTGGAGGTGGCGGCGGACGCGCTGGGCTCGGTCGCGGTGCTGATCTCGGCCGTGGTGATCCTGACCACGGGCTGGGAGTACGCCGACCCGATCGCCTCGCTGGTGATCGGCCTGATGATCGTGCCGCGCACGGTGAAGCTGCTGCGCGAGACGCTCGACGTACTGCTGGAGGCGGCGCCCAAGGACGTCGACATGGCGGAGGTGCGGGCCCATATCGTCGCCCTGGACGGGGTGGAGGACGTGCACGATCTGCACGCCTGGACGATCACCTCGGGGATGCCGGTGCTGTCGGCGCACGTGGTGGTGCGCTCGGACGTGCTGAACGCGATCGGTCACGAGAAGATGCTGCACGAGCTGCAGGGCTGCCTCGGCGACCACTTCGACGTGGAGCACTGCACCTTCCAGCTGGAGCCGGTCGGCCACGCGGAGCACGAGGCCCGGCTCTGCCACTGAGCAATTCGCACACCGGTTCAGGACGGTTCCTCACCCGGGGCCCCGGGCAAGATCACCCGCGGAGCCCGCCGCCGCGCGCGGGACGGGCGCGGCGTTTGTGTGAAGCGCCGGGCGGGCCGGGCTCGTACGGCAGACTGGGGACGCGAGGACCGATGCTAAGGATGGGTATGCCGATCACACCTGCCACCGCGACGCAGAGCTCGTCGAGCGGCGCCGCGGAAGCGATTTTGCTGGAACTGGTCGACGAGGACGGCGTGACGATCGGCACCGAGGAGAAGCTCGCGGCCCACCGGCCGCCGGGCCTGCTGCACCGCGCCTTCTCCGTGTTCCTGTTCGACGAGCGGGGCCGGCTGCTGCTCCAGCAGCGGGCGCTCGGCAAGTACCACTCCCCCGGTGTGTGGTCCAACACCTGCTGCGGCCATCCCTATCCGGGCGAGGCGCCCTTCGCGGCGGCCGCGCGGCGCACGTTCGAGGAGCTGGGGGTGTCCCCGTCGCTGATGGCGGAGGCGGGCACGGTCCGCTACAACCATCCGGACCCGGCGTCGGGCCTGGTCGAGCAGGAGTACAACCACCTCTTCGTCGGGATGGTGCAGTCGCCGCTGCGGCCGGACCCCGAGGAGGTCGGCGACACGGCGTTCGTGACACCCGACGAGCTGGCCGAGCGGCACGCGAAGGACACCTTCTCCGCCTGGTTCATGACCGTGCTGGACGCGGCCCGGCCCGCGGTACGGGAGCTGACGGGGCCGTCGGCCGGCTGGTGAACCTCAGGGCATCCGCAGCGGTTTGAGCGGCAGGGCGGCCCAGATCACCTTGCCGCCGCCGGCGGTGTGCTCGACGTCGCAGACCCCGCCCGCCTCTCTGGTGATCTCCCGCACCAGAAGCAGCCCGCGGCCGTTGGTCTCCTCGTGGTCGGCCTCCAGGGCCGTCGGGCGGTAGGGGTGGTTGTCCTCGACGGCCACCCGCACCCACTCGGCCCCGACGGCCACCTCGACCGCGAGCGTCGGCGACAGCAGCGCCGCGTGCCGGACGGCGTTGGTGACCAGTTCCGAGACGATCAGCAGCAGCCCCTGGACCAGGTCCTCCGAGACCGGCACCCCCTGGCGCAGCAGCAGGTCGCGCACGGCGTGCCGGGCCTGGGGGACGGAGGCGTCCAGGGCGGGTGCGGTGAACCGCCAGACTCCTTCGTAGGGCAGCGGCCGCCGCCCTGGGTCCGCCAGGGACTCGAGAGGTGCGTCGTCCGCGCCGCCCTCTGGGCGTGGGTCGGGCCCGCGCCCGTGGTTGTCCATCGTCCGGTCGCCACCCTCGCGCTCGATTGTCACCACACGTCGAGTGTTGGTAAAGAGCCGCGTCACCCCGCGCGACTGACCAGAAGTCAGCCATTATCGAGTGTTCCCGACCGTTCTCGCCCGGATCAGCCATGGCCACGACCGTTCCTGATCCGATGATGCCGCTTTCGCTCACTCTTCGGGTTGTACGGGTTCGGCGGCCCCCTAGGCCGGTCTCGACGGCGGTTGCCCGCTTCGTCCCCGGAGGCCGCTGTGACCGGGCCGGGAGCGCGGAGGCTAGCATCCGGGCCATGGAGCCCGAACTGCTGCACGGCGTCACCGACGGCGTCGCCACCGTCGTCCTGCACCACCCGGCGAAGCGCAACGCCATGACCGCCGCGATGTGGGCCGCGCTGCCGCCGCTGCTGGAGGCGCTGGCCGCCGATCCCGAGGTGCGGGCGCTGGTGCTGACGGGCGCGGGCGGCACCTTCTGCGCGGGCGCCGACATCTCCACGCTCCAGGGCTCGCCGGACGAGGCTCAGACGCTGGCCGTACAGGCGGAGGACGCCCTCGCCGCGTTCCCCAAGCCGACGCTGGCCGCCGTGAAGGGGCACTGCGTGGGCGGGGGCGCGCAGCTCGCGGCGGCCTGCGATCTGCGGTTCGCCGAGGAGGGGGCGCTGTTCGGCGTGACCCCGGCGAAGCTCGGCATCGTCTACCCGTCCTCCGCCACCCGTCGGCTGGTGGCGCTGGTCGGCCCGGCCGCCGCCAAGTACCTGCTGTTCTCGGGTGAGTTGATCGACACCGAGCGGGCGCTGCGCACCGGTCTGGTCGACGAGGTGCTGCCCCCCGACGCACTGGACGAACGGGTCGCGGAGTTCACCCGCGTCCTCGTCTCGCGCTCCCGGCTCACCCAGGCGGCCGCGAAGGAGTTCGCGAACGGCCGGACGGACCGGGACGCCCACTGGGCCGCCCAGGCCCGGCTCGGCGGCGACACCGCGGAAGGGGTCGCCGCGTTCCTGGAGCGCCGGGAACCCCGCTTCACCTGGACCGTCACGTCAGGATGAACCGGCTGCGCGCCCGCAGCGCGTCGACGAGGTGCGCGGGGGCCTTGTGCGGGGCGCCGGCGTCGTAGGGCGGCTGCGGATCGTACTCCGTGGCCAGCTGTACGGTCCGGGCGTGGTCGTCGCCCGCGATCCGGCCGAGCAGGGCGAGCCCCATGTCGATGCCGGAGGAGACGCCGGCCGCGGTCACGTACTTGCCGTCGAAGACGACGCGTTCACCGGTGGGTTCGGCGCCGAACGCCGCCAGCCGCTCCAGGGCCAGCCAGTGCGAGGTGGCGCGGCGGCCCCGCAGGAGTCCGGCGGCGGCCAGCAGCAGGGAGCCGGTGCACACGGAGGTCGTCCAGGTGCTGGTGGCGTCCGCGGCGCGCAGCCACTCCAGCAGCGGCTCGTGCTCCATCAGGTCGCTCTGCCCGGGCCCGCCCGCGACCACCAGCACATCCGGGTGCGGTACGTCGGCCGGTGCCCGGTCGGCGACGACCGCGAGGCTGCCCCGGTCGGTGCGGACGGGCCCGGGGCGGGGCGACACGAACACGGTCTCCGCGCCGGGGGTCCGGGCGAGGATCTCGTAGGGGCCCACGGCGTCCAGGGCGGTGAAACGGTCGTAGACGAGGATCGCGATCTGCATCGGGTTCTGCAGCGTGTTCTGCATCGGGTTCCTTCCCGGTGGTTCAGTGGGCGGATGCCGGGCGGAAGCGGCGGCGGTACTCCGCGGGGGCCGTGCCGAGCGCCCTGAGGAAGGCGCGCCGCATCGCCTCCGGGGTGCCGTAGCCGCTGGCGCGGGAGATCTCCTCGACGCCGTCGGCGGTGTCCTCCAGCAGCCGGCGGGCGTGTTCGAGGCGGACCCGGTCGACGTAGCGGCCGGGGGTGGTGCCGGTGTCGGCGCGGAAGGCACGGGCGAAATGACGCGGGGAGAGCCGGGCGCGGGCGGCGAGCGTCTCGACGCTCAGATCGGCGTCGGGGTGCTCGGTGATCCAGTGCTGGACCTCCCGCAGCGGCTCGCGCCGGGCGGTCTGGGCGGCGAGCTGGGCGCTGAACTGGGCCTGGTTGCCCGGCCTGCGCAGGAAGACGACCAGATGGCGGGCGACGGCCAGCGCCGCGTCCCGGCCGAGGTCCTCCTCGACCAGGGCGAGCGCCAGGTCGATGCCGGAGGTGACGCCCGCCGACGTGTAGACGTGGCCGTCGCGGACGTAGATCGGATCGGGATCGACCCGGACGGCGGGATGGTGGCGGGCGAGGGTGTCGCCGTAGGCCCAGTGGGTCGTCACCCGGCGGCCGTCGAGCAGCCCGGCCGCGGCGAGCGGGATCGCGCCGGTGCACACGGACACCAGACGCTCCGCGCGCGGGGCGTGCGTGCGCAGCCAGTCGGTGAGCTCCGGGTCGTCCCGGCGGGTGCCCCGGCCGCCCGGGACGACGAGGGTGTGCGGGGCACGCGCGCGCGTGAGGGCCTCGTCCGGGACGAGTGTCAGCCCGCTGGAGGTGCGCACCGGGGAACCGTCCAGGGAGGCCGTGCGGACCCGGTAGGACCCCGGGGTGTGGCGCTCTGCGCCTGTGAAGACCTCCAGGGGGCCGGTGACGTCGAGACTCTGGACGTCGTCGAACAGGATGAACAGGACGGTGCGGGCAGTGCGGACGGTGCGGACGGGTCGCTGCGCCATGGGCACGATTCTTCGCGGGGAGCGCGGAGGGCGGCAATGACGAATACCCCACCTTTTCTGCCATGCGGGGCGATGTCGTCGGGGCAGCGGCGGGTTGTCGGTGCCACCTGCCACAATTGCGGCGCAACCTCAGTGGAGAAGGCGGTACGGGCTCGTGACGACACCGGGATCCCTCGAAGCAGGGTCCATCGAAGGCAGGATCGCCGAGGAGCTCGGCGTACGGGAGCGGCAGGTCAAGGCCGCCGTGGAGCTGCTCGACGGCGGCTCGACGGTGCCCTTCATCGCCCGTTACCGCAAGGAAGCGACCGAGATGCTCGACGACGCGCAGCTGCGCACGCTCGAGGAGCGGCTGCGCTATCTGCGGGAGCTGGAGGAGCGGCGGACGGCGATCCTGGAGTCGGTGCGCGAGCAGGGCAAGCTCACCGACGCGCTGGAGGCGCAGATCCGGGGCGCCGAGACGAAGGCGCGGCTGGAGGACATCTACCTCCCGTACAAGCCCAAGCGGCGCACCAAGGCGCAGATCGCGCGCGAGGCGGGTCTCGAGCCGCTGGCCGAGGGCCTGCTCGGCGACCCGGGCGTGGAGCCGCTCGCGGCGGCGGCCGCGTTCGTCGACGCCGACAAGGGCGTCGCCGATCCGCAGGCCGCGCTGGACGGCGCGCGGGCGATCCTGACCGAGCGGTTCTCGGAGGACGCCGACCTGATCGGCGAGTTGCGCGAGCGGATGTGGGGGCGCGGGCGGCTGGCCGCCAAGGTGCGCGACGGCAAGGAGGAGGCGGGCGCGAAGTTCGCCGACTACTTCGAGTTCGCGGAGCCGTTCACCGAGCTGCCCTCGCACCGGATCCTCGCGATGCTGCGGGGCGAGAAGGAGGAGGTCCTCGATCTCGTCCTGGAGCCGGAGGAGCCCTCCGAGCAGCCCGGTCCCTCGTCGTACGAGGGGATCGTCGCGTCGAGGTTCGGCATCGCCGAGCGGGGCCGGCCGGGCGACAAGTGGCTGACGGACACGGTGCGCTGGGCCTGGCGGACCCGCATCCTCGTCCACCTCGGCATCGACCTGCGGCTGCGGCTGCGCACGGCCGCCGAGGACGAGGCGGTGAACGTGTTCGCCGCGAACCTGCGGGACCTGCTGCTCGCGGCGCCCGCCGGCACGCGCGCGACGCTGGGCCTCGACCCCGGTTTCCGTACGGGTGTGAAGGTGGCGGTGGTCGACGCGACCGGGAAGGTCGTCGCGACGGACGTCATCTACCCGCACGTCCCGGCGAACAAGTGGGACGAGGCGCTCGCCAAGCTGGCGCGGCTGGCGAAGGAGCACGCGGTCGACCTGGTCGCGATCGGCAACGGCACGGCGTCCCGCGAGACCGACAAGCTCGCCGGTGAGCTGATCACCCGGCACCCGGAGCTGAAGCTCACCAAGGTGATGGTGTCCGAGGCGGGCGCCTCGGTGTACTCGGCCTCCGCGTTCGCCTCGCAGGAGCTGCCCGACATGGACGTCTCGCTGCGCGGCGCGGTGTCCATCGCGCGCCGGCTGCAGGACCCGCTCGCCGAGCTGGTGAAGATCGACCCGAAGTCGATCGGCGTCGGCCAGTACCAGCACGACCTGTCCGAGGTGAAGCTGTCGCGTTCGCTGGACGCGGTGGTGGAGGACTGTGTGAACGGCGTCGGTGTGGACGTCAACACGGCTTCGGCGCCGCTGCTCGCCCGGGTCTCCGGCATCACCTCGGGACTCGCCGAGAACATCGTGGCGCACCGGGACGCCAACGGGCCGTTCTCGTCCCGTACGGAACTGAAGAAGGTGTCGCGGCTCGGCCCCAAGGCCTACGAGCAGTGTGCGGGCTTCCTGCGGATCCGGGGCGGCTCCGACCCACTGGACGCCTCCAGCGTGCACCCCGAGGCGTACCCGGTCGTCCGGCGGATGGTGAAGACCTCCGGCCAGGAGGTGGCCTCCCTCATCGGCAACACGGGTGCGCTGCGCTCACTGCGCCCGGCGGACTTCGTGGACGACACCTTCGGTCTGCCGACCGTGACCGACATCCTGAAGGAGTTGGAGAAGCCGGGGCGCGACCCTCGGCCCGCTTTCAAGACGGCCAGCTTCAAGGAGGGCGTGGAGAAGATCTCCGACCTGGCGCCCGGGATGGTCCTGGAGGGCGTCGTGACGAACGTGGCGGCCTTCGGGGCGTTCATCGACGTCGGTGTCCACCAGGACGGGCTGGCGCATGTCTCCGCGCTGTCGAAGACGTTCGTCAAGGACCCGCGGGACGTGGTCAAGCCGGGTGACATCGTCAAGGTGAAGGTCCTCGACGTCGACATCCCGCGCAAGCGGATCTCGCTGACGCTCCGGCTGGACGACGACGCGGCCCCGCAGGGCCAGGACCGTTCCTCCGGCGGGGGCCGGCCACAGCGGGGCGGCGGACGTCCGCCGCAGCAGCGGCAGCAGCAGGGCGACCGGCGCGGCGGGAACGGCGGCCAGCGCGGGGGTGGCGCCGCGCGCCAGGCCCCGCCGCCGGCGAACAGCGCGATGGCCGACGCACTGCGCCGGGCGGGCCTGCTCGACCCGAAGAAGGGCCGCGGCTGACCTGACCGCGGGGCCCCGGTTCCCGACAGGGCGCCGGGGCCCTCGCCCCTCGTACAGTGACGGTATGACCACTTCGCGTGTCCTCACCTGGACCGTCACGGCGAGCGGCGGCTACGAGACCGCGTGGACCGAGACCGGAGAGGGCCTGCTCCGGGCCCGGGGACGCGCGGTCGGGACACTGCCGGAGCCGTACTGGGTGTCGTACGACCTCGACACCGCCGACGGTTTCGTGACGCGGCGGCTGCGGGTGACCGTGGAGACCGCCGAGCGGACCAGGTCGCTGGACCTGCGGCACGACGGCCGGGGCGGCTGGACGGCCGACGGGGAGCCGCTGCCCGGCTTCCGGGACGCCGTCGACTGCGATCTGGGCCTGTGCCCCCTCACCAACACCCCGCCGGTACTCCGGCACGGCCTGCACCGGACACCGGGCGAGCGACGCCTGCTGACGGCCTGGGTGTCGGTACCGGCCCTCACCGTACGACCCTCCTGGCAGACCTACACCCACCTCGGACCGGACGTACGGGGCACCCGGGTACGGTTCACGTCCGGCAGCTTCCGCACCGAGATCACCTTCGACCGGGACGGCTTCGTACAGGACTACCCGGACCTGGCCACGCGTCTCACCTGAAAACGAGGCCGGAGGGCAGCGCCCCTGAGGGGCGCGGGGAACTGCGCGACCGGCCACGACGTACCCGTGGCTGCCCCGCCCGCAGCGCCCAGGCACCCGCTTCAGGCCCGGTGTCTAGCGTTCCGTCAGCTTGCCATCCGCCATTTCCAGGCGGCGGGTCACCTGGACCGCGTCCAGCATGCGGCGGTCGTGGGTGACGAGGAGGAGCGTGCCCTCGTAGGTGTCGAGGGCCGTCTCCAGTTGTTCGATGGCCGGGAGGTCGAGGTGGTTCGTGGGCTCGTCGAGGACGAGGAGGTTGACGCCGCGGCCCTGGAGGAGGGCGAGGGCGGCGCGGGTGCGTTCGCCGGGTGACAGGGTGGCCGCCGGGCGCAGGACGTGGTCCGACTTCAGACCGAACTTGGCCAGGAGAGTGCGCACTTCGACCGGTTCGGTGTCGGGGACTGCCGCGCAGAAGGCGTCCAGCAGGGACTCCGAGCCGTGGAACAGCTTGCGCGCCTGATCGACCTCGCCGACCAGGACACCCGAGCCGAGCGCCGCGTGCCCGCCGTCGAGGGGGATCCGGCCGAGGAGCGCGGCGAGCAGCGTCGACTTGCCCGCGCCGTTCGCGCCGGTGACGGCGACCCGGTCGGCCCAGTCGATCTGCAGGGTCACCGGGCCGAAGGTGAAGCCGCCCCGCCGTACCTCCGCGTCCCGCAGGGTGGCGACCACCGCCCCGGAGCGCGGGGCGGCCGCGATCTCCATGCGCAGCTCCCACTCCTTGCGGGGCTCCTCGACGACCTCCAGGCGCTCGATCATCCGCTGCGTCTGCCGGGCCTTCGCGGCCTGCTTCTCACTGGCGTCGCTGCGGAACTTGCGGCCGATCTTGTCGTTGTCGTTGTTCGCCTTGCGGCGGGCGTTCTTCACGCCCTTGTCCATCCAGGAACGCTGCATCTGGGCGCGGTCCTGGAGGGCGGAGCGCTTGTCGGCGTACTCCTCGTAGTCCTCGCGCGCGTGCCGACGGGACACGTCCCGCTCCTCCAGGTAGGCGTCGTAGCCGCCGCCGTAGAGGTTGATCTGCTGCTGGGCGAGGTCGAGTTCGAGGACCTTCGTGACGGTGCGGGTGAGGAACTCGCGGTCGTGGCTGACGACGACGGTGCCCGCGCGCAGCCCGGTCACAAAGCGTTCGAGGCGCTCCAGGCCGTCGAGGTCGAGGTCGTTGGTGGGCTCGTCGAGGAGGAAGACGTCGTAGCGGGACAGCAGGAGGGAGGCGAGGCCCGCGCGGGCTGCCTGGCCGCCGGACAGAGCGGTCATCGGCTGGTCCAGGCCGACGCCGAGGCCGAGGGAGTCGGCGACCTCCTCCGCCCGCTCGTCGAGGTCGGCCCCGCCGAGCCCGAGCCAGCGCTCCAGGCTCGTCGCGTACGCGTCGTCCGCGCCCGGTGCGCCGTCCACCAGGGCCTGGGTCGCCTCGTCCATGGCCCGCTGGGCCTCGGCGACACCGGTACGACGGGCGAGGAACTCCCGGACGGTCTCACCGGGGCGGCGCTCCGGCTCCTGGGGCAGATGGCCTACGGTCGCGGTGGGCGGGGAGAGCCTGAGTTCGCCCTGTTCGGGCGTGGTGAGCCCGGCGAGCAGCCTGAGCAGGGTGGACTTGCCCGCGCCGTTGGCACCGACCAGCCCGATCACGTCACCGGGCGCGACGACGAGGTCCAGCCCGGAGAAGAGGGAGCGGTCGCCGTGTCCGGCGGCGAGGTTCTTGACGACGAGGGTGGCGGTCACAGGTCGTAGATCCTAGTGGGCGCGCGGCCGGCCGGGCGCGCGGGTTTCCCGGCCGCCCTCGCCGTACCCCCGTCTCCTCGGCTACCGTCCGCCCGTGGACAGTGCCGGGCGGGACGATGTGGTGGTGATCGGCGGCGGGGTCGTCGGGCTGACGACGGCCCTCGTCCTGGCCGAGCGCGGGCGGCGGGTGCGGCTCTGGACGCGGGACCCGGTGGAGCGGACCACCTCGGCGGTCGCCGGTGCGCTCTGGTGGCCGTACCACATCGAACCGCTCGCGGCGGCGCGCCGGTGGTCGCTGCGCTCGCTTCAGGTGTACGAGCAGCTGGCCGGCCGGGCCGAGGAGACCGGCGTACGGCTGGTCGAGGGCGCGATGGGCGGGGTCGATCCCGCCGAGGTCCGGGGCTGGGCGCCGCCGGGCCGGCCGGCCGGGTTGCGCCGGGCCACCGAGCGGGAGTACCCGGGCGGGGACGCGATGTGGGCACGGCTGCCGCTGATCGACATGGCGGTGCATCTGCCCTGGCTGCGGGAGCGGCTGCGCCGGGCGGGTGGCTCGGTCGAGGAACGCACGGTGACCGATCTGGCCGGGGCCGAGGCACCGGTGGTCGTCAACTGCACGGGCCTCGGCGCGCGGGAACTGACGGGCGACCGGTCGGTGCGGCCCCAGCGCGGGCAGCTGGTCGTGGTCGAGAACCCCGGCATCGACACCTGGCTCGTCGCCGGGACGTCGGGCGGCGAATTGGCCTATCTCTTCCCCCAGCCCGGCCGCCTCCTCCTGGGCGGCACGGCCCAGGACGACGACTGGTCCCCGGAGCCGGACCCGGCCCAGGCCGAGGCGATCGTACGGCGGTGCGCGGCCCTGCGCCCGGAGGTCGCCGATGCCCGGATCCTGGACCACCGAGTGGGCCTGCGCCCGGTGCGGCCCGCGGTGCGACTGGAGCGGGAGACCCTGCCGGACGGCCGGGTCCTGGTGCACCACTACGGCCACGGCGGCGCCGGCGTCACGGTGGCCTGGGGCTGCGCCGAGGAGGCGGCGACCTTGGCTGCAACCCCCTGAAGGGGCGCGGGGCTGTATCGCTGTGCGGCTCCGCCGCGTGGGCGCGACCAGCCACGACGCACCCGCAGCCGGCCGACGACACACCACAGCCTCTACGGAATCCGATACGCCCCCCGCAACCCACGCACACCGTCCAACGGACCGGAGTCGAGCCCACCCCCCGCAGCCCCGGACGTGGCCGCCGCAAACGCAGCGCTACCCCCGACGAACGGCACCCTGGCCGACGTGCGAGCCAGATCCACACTCAGCGTGGGCGTATCCGCAGGCGGGTCGATGAGGTCCTTGTCCGTGCCCGCGACGATCAGCGCCAGCCGGTGTCCGGCCGGGACGACATGGTCGGTGGCGGCCAGGTCGAGGGTGATCGTGTACCGCCGGCCCGGGGTGAGCGGGACGCCCTTGCCGGGGTCGGCGTAGGTGCCGAGGTCGGCCCAGCCACGGCTGAGGACCGTGAAGTCGACGTCGGCGGTCTTCGCCCTGGTCTCCTTGAAGCAGGCGCTGTCACCGGCCGTGCTCTCGCCCCAGCAGGTGCGGTCGGTGAGGGTGGTGATGCCCTCGCCGCCCGCCGCGTAGTCACGGATGGTGTCGGGGCCGAGGTCCACGAGGACGGCGCTGAGGTGGGCCGTCGCCGTGGTCGGGGTGGCGGTGACGGTGACCTGTGAGGAGCCGGACAGGCGCAGACCGCGGGTGAGCGGCCCGGTGACGAAGCCCGCCTTGGCGGGGGTGGACGTGTCGGTCTGCGCGGCCCAGTCGGTCTCGCTCAGCCGCGGGTCGTCGGTGAAGGTCTCGGTGCCGGTGCCCCGGCGCAGACCGAGGGTGCCGACGCCCGGCAGGGTGCCGGCGGCCGGGCGCAGGGTCACGGGCCGGGTGCCGCGTGGCGGCCAGACCGCCGAGGTGACCCACTGGTCGGGGTGACGTTCGACGTCGGCCATGGGCTCGCGGTCGATGCCGTTGTCGTAGCCGAGGAGTTCGTGGTCGAACCAGCGGTGCAGGGTGTCGACCCAGGCGGCGCGCCGGAAGTCGAAGGGGTCGACATGGCCGGTCTGGGAGAGCCAGATCTTGCGCTCGACGCCGTTCTTCGCGAGGGCGTCCCACCACTGGCCTACGTGCCGGGTGCGGACATTGAGGTCCTGCAGACCGTGGACGAGGAACACGCTCGCCCGGACCTTGCGGGCGTCCTTGACGTAGTCCCGCTCGGTCCACAGGGACGTCCGGTCGCCCGTGCGCGGAGCCCCGTCGACGAGTGCGCGCTGGACGGCGGCGCACCGGGCGCGGGCGTCGGGGCTGTCGACGTAGTCGGAGAGCCAGTCGGGGCCGGAGTCGTAGAGGGGGGCGCCCTGGGAGAAGTAGTAGTCGTACCAGGAGGAGATCGCCGAGATCGGGACGACGGTCTTCAGGCCCTCGACCCCGGTGGCGGCGACGCCGTTGGCGATGGTGCCGTCCCAGCTCTTGCCGATCATCCCGGTTCTGCCGTTGGTCCAGCCCGCCCGCGCCGTGGTGGTGCCGGTGCGGGTGGTGTAGGCCTTGGCGCGGCCGTTCAGCCAGTCGACCACGGCCTTGGCGGAGAGGATGTCGGAGCGGCCGCCGACGTCCACGCAGCCGTCGGAGCGGTTGGTGCCGGCCAGGTCGACGCCGACGAAGGCGTAGCCGCGCGGGACGAAGTAGTTGTCGTAGAACAGCGGCATCTGGACGACGTCGCCCGCGGTGTCGTACGTCTTGCGCTGGCTCTCGTTGCCGCGGCCGCAGCAGGAGTAGTAGGGGCTGGCGTCCATGATGACGGGCACCTTGCGGCCCTGGGCGGCCGGTTCGCGGGGGCGGACGATGTCGACGGCGACGCGGTCGTGTCTCCCGTCGCCGTCGCCGTCGAGGCCGGTGTCCACCCAGACGGCCTCGCGGATCGCCTGCGCGTAGGAGTAGACGGGCCTGCTCTCGCGCGGGGCGCCGTGGGCGGTCACCGGGGTGAGGAAGCCTGCCACCAGAAGGGTGAGGGCGGCGGTCGCGAGCGTTCTCCAGATCGTGAAGCGCGTGCGTGTCGGCATGCGCGGGACGGTACATCGGTCAACACCCGTGCAGAAGAGGGCGTTTGTGAGCCGCCTGTGAGCGCCGGGGGCGCGGTGGCCGGAACACGTCCATGCGGGTGGTGCGCCCATGACGGCCGAATGGCGATCGTGTGACAGGGGCGGCGGTGGACGCGGGCCGGGCACAGGGAGTCAATAGGCTTCGAACAGCCCTGGTACCCCCACGACTTGGAGCTCTCGTGCACCGCAGATTCCTCGTGCCCGGCGCACTCGCCGCCGCGTCCGTCCTGCTGGCGATCCCGGCGTCCGCCGCGGGCGTCTCCCCCGGTGCGCCGGGCATCGGCGACCCCTACTATCCGGCGTACGGCAACGGAGGGTACGACGTCTCCCACTACGACCTGCGGCTGACGTACCGTCCGGCGACGGACGAGCTGTCGGGGACCGCCACGATCCTCGCGCGGACCACCGAGGACCTGTCGAGCTTCGACCTGGACTTCCTGCTGGACGTGAGCGAGGTACGGGTCAACGGCGCGACCGCCGCCTTCGCCCGTTCCGGTGAACACGAACTGGTCGTCACCCCGAAGACCTCGCCGGCGAAGGGGACGCCGCTGACCGTCGTCGTCCGGTACTCCGGGGTGCCGTCGACGAAGAGCGCGTACGGCTTCTCCACCTGGCACCGCACCCCGGACGGCGCGGTCGCGGCGGACGAGCCCGAGTCCGCCTGGTGGTGGTTCCCGAGCAACGACCACCCGTCGGACAAGGCGACCTACGACGTGTCGGTGGCGGTGCCGGACGGCACCCGGGCGATCTCCAACGGCACCCTCCAGTCGACGACCTCCCGCCTGGGCTGGACCCGCTACACCTGGCGGCAGAACAAGCCGCAGGCGACCTATCTGGCCACCCTCGCGCTCGGCAGGTTCGACATCACCACCGGCACCTCCGAGGGCGGTGTCCCGGTCGTCAACGCCTACAGCGAGGACCTCGGCGACCAGGACGGGGCGGCGCGGGCGAGCGTGGAGCGCACCGGGGAGATCGTCGACTGGCTGAGCGGTGTGTTCGGGCCGTATCCGTTCTCCTCGGCCGGCGGCTACGTGCCGAACACCACGACCGGGTTCGCGCTGGAGACGCAGGGCCGGGTGTACTACAGCCCGCGGCAGTTCGCGAACGGCTCCAACACCTCCGTCGTCGTGCACGAGTTGGCCCATCAGTGGTACGGCGACTCGGTCTCCGTCAAGGGCTGGAAGGACATCTGGCTCAACGAGGGCTTCGCCCGGTACGCACAGTGGCTGTGGTCCGAGCACGAGGGCGAGGGCACGGCGCAGGAGCTCGCCGACTACGTGTACGCCTCGCACCCGGCCGACGACGCGTTCTGGACCGTGAAGCCGGGTGACCCGGGCGCGGACAAGCAGTTCGACATCGCCGTGTACGACCGGGGGGCGCTCGCGGTGCAGGCGCTGCGCAGCGCGATCGGCGACGAGGCGTTCTTCGCCGTGCTCAAGGGCTGGCCGCAGAGCCGCGCCTACGGCAACGCCGACGTCGCCGACTTCCGGGCCTACGCCGAACAGGTCTCCGGCAAGGATCTCGGCGCCCTGTTCGACACCTGGCTGTACCAGCCGACGAAGCCCGCCGCGCCGGCGGCGCGGGCCGGGGTCGCGGCACCGGCCGCGGCGGTGCAGCCGCGGTCCTGGAAGAAGATCGAGGCGACGAACGGGGTGCACGAGCACTGAGTCCGGGCCGGTGTGGGTATCAAGCCGGGCAGGGATCGTGCAGCGCGCGAAGAAACGGGGCGGGCCATGGCCGGTGCGGGGAACAGCAACGAGGGTCTCGGTGTGTGGAGAGTCCTGACGCTCGTCGGGGCCGTGGGACTGGGTATCGGTCTGATCGGGCAGGTTCCCGTGCTGACCCTGCTCGGCTCGCTCGTCGCGCTCGTCGGCGTGATCGGACTCACGGCGGCCCGGCGCAAGCAGAACTGACGCCTGCTCAGCCGTCCCCGTGGTCGTACACGGTGACGGCTATCCCGCGGCGCACGAGCCGCTCGGCGACGAGCGGCTCCACGCGCGACCACTTGCCGCCGGCGAGGCCGCAGCCTATCCGGGGCATGTGGACGGAGGCGTCGAGGTCGAGGACGCGGTCGGCCAGGCGGGCCAGCGCGGTGTCGATGGCCTCGTAGCGCACGGGCACGCCCTTGCTGCCCGTGCGCACGCCGCGCTGGCCGATCATGTTCGCGACCCACACGTCGGGCTTGACCCGCACGAGCTGGAGCGCGCCCAGCCCGAAGTCGTTGGAGGCGCGCTCGCGGTGCCAGGCACGGTACGACGCCTCCGGCTCCGGCCAGCGGCGGGAGAGGGCCAGGACGAAGCCCTTCCCCCATCCCCCGATGTCGTTGCAGACATGGGCGATCACCTTGGTGCCCTTCACCGACGGCACGGTGGCGTCACCCCGGACATATGTGATCTCCGCCATGACGCCACCGTAGGCGATGCCACTGACAGTGGCCCTGGCCTGCTACTTCGTGAGGCCGGCGCGTTACTTCTCACACGGCCGCCCTCGCGACGGCGATACTGCTGCCCATGACGATCGAGACCGACGAGCCGCCCCTCACGGTCGATGAGCTGGCCGCACGCGCGGGGGTCACGGTCCGCACGGTCCGCTTCTACAGCACCAGGGGCCTGCTGCCGCCGCCCGTGATCGGTCCGCGCCGGGTGGGGCACTACGGTCCGGAACATCTCGCGCGTCTGGAGCTGATCGAGGAGTTGCAGCGGCAGGGCATGACCCTGGCGGCGATCGAGCGCTACCTGGGGCAGCTGCCGCCCGGCCTCGACGCGCACGACCTCGCCGTGCACCGGGCGGTGGTGGCCTCCTGGGCGCCGGGCACCGACGAGTCGGTGAGCGGCGAGGAGCTCCGGCGGCGGGCGGGGCGGCCGCTGTCCGAGGAGGACGTACGACGGCTGGTGGCGATGGACGTCGTCGAGGCCGCGGGCGACGGCGGCTACCGCGTCGACTCCGGTCTGCTGCCGCTCGGGGTGCGGCTGCTCGACGTACCGCTGTCGCAGGAGGTGATCCTCGCGGCGCGCAGCACGCTGATCGAGCACTCGCGCGCGGCGGCGCAGGAGCTGTCGGGGCTGCTGCGGGAGGCGGTGTCCGAACGGGACGCGCAGGACGTGCGCTCGCTGACCGCGCAGATGCGCCCGCTGGTCGTGCAGGCCCTGCTGACGACCTTTCAGCGCTCGCTGCGGGACGAGCTGCGGCTGTGGCTGTCGGAGGCGCAGACGGGCGGCTGAGGGGCGGCCGGCGCGCGGCGGGCCAGTCGGCGGCCCCACGCCTGGCCGGGTGCCTCGACCCACCGGTACGTCAGCGCGCACAGCGGCAGCAGCACCGCGACGAAGGCCACCAGGAGCAGGGGCTCGTCGCGCCGCTGCCGGCCGATGGTGCCGTCGACCGCGGTGAGCAGCACCGGATGCAGCAGGTAGACGGAGTAGCTGATCACGCCCAGCGCGGCCGCCCCGCGCGGGATCCGCCGCCGGCGCGCCGCGAAGGCGGCGGCGAAGGTGAGCACGGCCAGCAGGAACGCCGTGATCCAGCCGCGCCGGGTGAAGTAGTGGCCGTCGCCGTACCGCCAGGCGCTGCCCACCGCGCACAGGAGCACCACGGCCGCCGCGCAGGCCGCGGCCCGCCAGGTGCTCCCGCCGGTCTCGGCCCGGTGGACGGCGGTGCCGAGGAACATCACGGCGAGGATCACCAGGCTTTCCCACTGCGGCACGGTGCTGTCGAACGCCACCAGGGCGAGCGCGAGGAGCCCGCCCAGCACTCCCCCGGCGACGCGCAGCGCGGGCGGGCCGGCGCTCGCGCAGCACACGGCGACGGCCAGGGCGACCGCGGTGACGGCGATCAGTGGACCGGTGCCGATCAGACCGGCCAGGGCGGAGCCGGGCAGCGAGCCGCCCACGAGCGCGCCGACGGCGGCGAGCAGGGCCAGGATGACGGCGACCGCCGCCGACCGCTGGTGCAGTCGGACCGTGAAGAGGGCGACGACCAGCAGGTAGAAGGCCATCTCGTAGGACAGCGTCCACAGGACGAGCAGCAGACCGGGTGTCCCCAGCAGTTCCTGGAGCAGGGTGAGGTGGGCGAGCGCCGTGGCGAGGGCGCTGCGGCCGCCGTGGTCGGTGCGCAGGGGGGCGACGCCCACGAGGCCGAGGACGAGGACCGTGCCGACGGCGAGCGCCCACAGCGGGTAGAGGCGCAGGATCCGGCCGGTCCAGAAGCCGCGGACACAGCCCCGGCGCTCCAGCGAGGCGGGGATGACGTAACCGCTCACGAGGAAGAACACCGTGATGCCGTAGCGGCTGGTGTTGAAGTGCGGCATGAGGTCCCGCCGGAACTCGGGCAGGAAGGTGGCGGACGCGTGGTCGAACACCACCACGAGGGCCGCGACGGCGCGCAGCGCGTCCAGCCAGTCCCATCGTGACCGCTTCGCGCCGTCCACTCGCGTCCCTCTCTCTCCCGGGGTCCTACGGCTGTTCTTGGACCGGGGCGCGAGGAGCGTTACGCGGCGGGGCCCACGGGCCGAACCCCGTGAGCCCTCGGAGGGTTACGGGGTCCGGCGCGCGGGATGTCAGCGGGCGTCGGTGAAGGTCTCCCCCCGCTCCGCCTTCTCCACGAGCAGCGCGGGCGGGGTGAAGCGGTCGCCGTAGCGGTCGGCGAGCTCACGCGCGCGTGCCACGAATCCGGGCAGCCCGCCGTCGTAGCCGTTGACGTACTGCAGGACGCCGCCGGTCCAGCCGGGGAAGCCGATGCCGAACAGGGAGCCGATGTTGGCGTCGGCGACGGAGGTCAGGACGCCCTCCTCGAGGAGCCGGACGGTGTCGAGGGCCTCGGCGAAGAGCATGCGTTCCTGCATGTCCCGGAAGGGGATCTCGGCGCCCGCGCGCGTGAAGTGCTCGCGCAGGCCCGGCCAGAGGGCGCCGCGCCTGCCGTCCTCGGCGTACTCGTAGAAGCCCGCTCCCCCGTTGCGGCCGGGGCGGCCGAACTCGTCGACCATGCGGTCGACGACGGCCTCGGCGGGGTGGGCGGTCCAGGTGCCGCCCGCCTCCTCCACGGCCCGCTTCGACTCGCGGCGGATCTTCTGCGGGAGGGTGAGCGTCAGGTCGTCCATGAGGGACAGCACCTTGGCCGGGTAGCCGGCCTGCGCGGCGGCCTGCTCGATCGAGGCGGGCTCGATGCCCTCGGCGACCATGGCGACGCCCTCGTTGATGAAGTGGCCGATCACCCGGGAGGTGAAGAAGCCGCGCGAGTCGTTGACGACGATCGGCGTCTTCTTGATCTGCCGGACCAGGTCGAAGGCGCGCGCGAGCGCCTCGTCGCCGGTGCGCTCGCCCTTGATGATCTCGACCAGCGGCATCTTGTCGACGGGCGAGAAGAAGTGCAGGCCGATGAAGTCCTCCTGGCGCTCCACGCCCTCGGCGAGGGCGGTGATGGGGAGCGTGGAGGTGTTGGAGCACAGCAGGGCGTCGGGGGCGAGGATCGGCTCGATCTCCTGGAAGACCTTGTGCTTGAGGGCGGTGTCCTCGAACACGGCCTCGATGACGGCGTCGCAGCCCGCCAGGTCGGCGGGGTCGGCGGTGGGGGTGATGCGGGCGAGCAGCGCGTCCGCCTTCTCCTGGGTGGTACGGCCCCGGGAGACGGCCTTGGCGCACAGCTTCTCGGAGTAGCCCTTGCCCTTGGCGGCGGCTTCCGGGGTGACGTCCTTCAGGACGACGTCCAGCCCCGCGCGGGCGCACGAGTAGGCGATGCCGGCGCCCATCATGCCCGCGCCGAGGACGGCCACCTTGCGGACGGGGCGGGGCTCGATCCCCTGGGGGCGGTTGGCGCCGGAGTTGACGGCCTGGAGGTCGAAGAAGAACGCCTGGATCATGTTCTTCGAGGTCTGGCCGGCCGCGAGCTCGACGAAGTAGCGGGCCTCGATGACCTGCGCGGTCTCGAAGTCGACCTGGGAGCCCTCGACGGCCGCGGCGAGGATGGCGCGCGGCGCCGGGTAGGGGGCGCCGCCCGTCTGCTTGCGCAGGGTGGCCGGGAAGGCGGGCAGGTTGGCGGCGAACTTCGGGTGGGCGGGGGTGCCGCCGGGGATGCGGTACCCCGGCTTGTCCCAGGGCTGCTGCGACTCGGGGTTCGCGTCGATGAAGGCGCGGGCCTTGGCGAGGAGTTCCTCGGGGGTGGCGGCCACGTCGTCGATCAGGCCGTTCTGCAGGGCCTTGTGCGGGCTGTACTGGGTGCCCTGGAGGAGGACCTTCAGGAGGGCGTCGGCGATGCCCAGCAGGCGGACGGTGCGGACGACTCCGCCGCCGCCGGGGAGCAGGCCGAGGGTGACCTCGGGGCAGCCGATCTTGGCGCCGGGGGCGTCCAGGGCGATGCGGTGGTGGCAGGCGAGGGCGAGTTCGTAGCCGCCGCCGAGGGCGGCGCCGTTGAGGGCGGCGACGACGGGCTTGCCGAGGGTCTCGATGCGGCGCAGGTTGCGCTTGATCTCCAGGCCGCCGTCGAACAGCTCCTGGGCGGTCTCGGGGGTGACGCGGATCAGGTCGCGCAGATCGCCGCCGGCGAAGAAGGTCTTCTTGGCCGAGGTGAGGATGACGCCCCGGATGGTGTCCTTCTCGGCCTCCAGGCGGTCGGTGACCGCCGCGAGGGAGGCGCGGAACGCCGCGTTCATGGTGTTCGCGGACTGGTTCGGGTCGTCGAGGACGAGGGTGACGAGGCCGGTGCGGTCCTGTTCCCAGCGGATGGTGGTGCTCTCGGTCATGACGGGGTCTCCGTAGAAGTCTGTGGGTGCCGCTGGGGAGGGTCAGACGCGCTCGACGATCGTGGCGATGCCCATGCCGCCGCCGACGCAGAGGGTGGCGAGGCCGTAGCGCTTGTCCTGGCGCTCCAGTTCGTCGACGAGGGAGCCGAGGATCATCGCGCCGGTGGCGCCGAGGGGGTGGCCGAGGGCGATGGCGCCGCCGTTGACGTTGACCTTGTCCAGGGACAGGCCCATGTCCTTGACGAACCGCAGCACCACCGCGGCGAACGCCTCGTTGATCTCGACGAGGTCGATGTCGTCGATGGTCAGGCCGGCCTTGGCGAGGGCCTTGCGGGTGGCCGGGGCGGGGCCGGTGAGCATGATGGTCGGCTCGGAGCCGGAGACGGCCGCGGAGACGATCCGCGCGCGGGGGGTGAGGCCGTGGCGCTCGCCCACCTCCCTGGAGCCGATGGCGACCAGGGACGCGCCGTCGACGATGCCGGAGGAGTTGCCCGCGTGGTGGACGTGGTCGATCTTCTCCACCCAGTGGTACGTCTGCAGCGCCACCGCGTCGAAGCCGCCGAGTTCGCCGATGTCGGCGAAGGACGGCTTCAGGGCCGCGAGGGAGTCGGCGGTGGTGCCGGGGCGCGGGTGCTCGTCGTGGTCGAGGACGACGAGTCCGGCGCGGTCCCTGACCGGGACGACGGAGCGGTCGAAGCGGCCCTCCTTCCAGGCCGTCGCCGCCCGTTCCTGCGACAGTGCCGCGTACTCGTCGACGTCACGGCGGGAGAAGCCCTCGATGGTGGCGATGAGGTCGGCGCCGATGCCCTGCGGGACGAAGTTGACGGCCAGGTTGGTCATCGGGTCGTTGAACCAGGCGCCGCCGTCGGAGGCCATCGGCACCCGGGACATCGACTCCACGCCGCCCGCGAGGACCAGGTCCTCCCAGCCCGAGCGGACCTTGACGGCGGCCAGGTTGACGGCCTCGAGACCCGAGGCGCAGAAGCGGTTCTCCTGTACGCCCGCGACCGTGTCCGGCAGTCCGGCGGCGATCGCGGCGATGCGCGCGATGTCGGAGCCCTGGTCGCCGACGGGGCCGACGACCCCGAGGACGATGTCGTCGATCGCGGCCGGGTCGAGGCCGGGGAAGCGGTCGCGCAGTTCGTGGATGAGGCCGACGACGAGGTCGATGGGCTTCGTGCCGTGCAGGGCGCCGTTCGCCTTGCCGCGCCCGCGCGGGGTGCGGATCGCGTCGTACACGTACGCTTCGGTGCTCACTGGTCAAGCCTTTCGGGGGAGGGTGGGCCGAACGGGGTCAGTCGCCCTGGCGCGGGAGGTCCTTCACGGGGGTCTTCACCAGGTCGTTCGCGAGCCCCGGTATGTCCCAGTCCCGGGCCACCTCGCCGGTGTCGGCGCCGGGCTGCGCGGGGCCGGAGCGGACGGCCGTGGGGGTGGCGGAGAAGCGGGGCGCGGGGGCCGGCTGGGTGATGCCGCCGTGGTCGGTGAAGGTGCCGCGGGCGGCGAGATGCGGGTGGTGCGGGGCCTCGCGCAGCGACAGCACGGGCGCCACGCACGCGTCGGAGCCCTCGAAGAGAGCCGTCCACTCGTCCCGGGTGCGGGACTTGAAGCGGGCGGCGACCGCCTCGCGCAGTTCGCCCCAGCGGGTCCAGTCCTTGCGGGCGTCGCGGAAGTCCCCGAGGCCGAGGAGGTCCGTGAACGCGTCGTAGAACTGCGGCTCCAGGGCGCCGACCGCCATGTAGCCGCCGTCGGCGGTCTCGTAGGTGCCGTAGTACGGGCAGCCGCCGTCGAGGAGGTTGGCGGCGCGCCGGTCCCGCCAGCCGCCGGCCGCGAGCATGCCGTGGATCATCGCGGAGAGATGGGCGGTGCCGTCCACGATCGCCGCGTCGACGACCTGGCCGGTGCCGCTCACGCGCGCGTGGTGGAGCGCGGCGAGGACGCCGACGACGAGGTAGAGGGAGCCGCCGGCGTAGTCGCCGAGGAGGTTGGCGGGGGCGGGCGGCGGGGTGTCCGGGGCGCCGATCATGCCGAGGGTGCCGGTGAGCGCGATGTAGGCGATGTCGTGGCCGGCGCGGTGGGCGAGGGGGCCCTCCTGGCCCCAGCCGGTCATCCGGCCGTAGACCAGCCGGGGGTTGCGGGCGTGGCAGTCCTCGGGGCCCACGCCGAGCCGCTCGGCGACGCCGGGCCGGTTGCCCTCGATCAGCACGTCGGCGCGGGCGGCGAGGTCGAGCACGCGCGCGGGGCCGTCGGGTGCCTTGAGGTCGACGACGACCGAGCGCTTGTTGCGGTTGGTGACGTCGTAGGCCGGGTCGACGGCGAGGGAGGGGCCGCCGGGGCGGTCCACGCGCACGACGTCGGCGCCGAGGTCGGCCAGCAGCATCGCGGCGAAGGGGCCCGGGCCGATGCCGGCGAGCTCCACCACGCGCACTCCGGCGAGCGGGCCCTGCCCGGACGTGTGTCCCGTCGTCATCCAGCCCCCTTGCTGTGACACAACCGATGTAACACCCGTGATGTTAAGAACGTGTTCCAGTGGGCACAAGAGCCGAGCGAGCAAGCGCTTAGCCAGTTTAGGCGCGATGTGCCCGACCTGCGCCTGCTCAGCGGGCGTCCAGCTCCGCTATGAGCCGCTTGGGCGCGATCGTGCGGTAGCTCTCCTCGACCCGGTCGCAGAGCAGCTTGACGGTGACGCCCAGCGGGTGACTGCCGTCGTCGACGCCGAGGAAGACGAACACCTTCCTGTTGACCTTGGCGACCGTCTCGCCCCAGGGGTACTCCTCGGTCGCGCCCGGCAGCCCGAGCGCGAACTCGCGTACTTTCTCCCACTTCTTCAGGGCGTTCCGGTCCACGGTCACCTGCTGCCTCCGGGCTCGTCGTCGGCCTGCGCACTCCTCACGCTAGCCTCAGCCACCGACAGCGGCGCGGGCTGCGGGACCAAGAGGTGTCATGAACGGGCAAGGGGTGTCATGAGCAGGCTAAAGAGGACGGACCGTCCGTACGACATCGTGCTCTTCGGCGCGACCGGATTCGTCGGGACGCTCACCGCCGAGTACCTCGCCGCCCACGCGCCCGAGGATCTGCGCTGGGCGATCGCCGGCCGCAGCCGGGAGAAGCTGGAGCGGCTGCGCGGGCGGCTCGGCACGACGGCCGGGGTGCTCACCGCCGACGTCGCGGACCCGGCGTCGCTGCGCGCCCTCGCGGAGCACGCGCGCGTGGTGGCCACGACCGTCGGCCCCTATGTGGAGTACGGCGAGGAGCTCGTCGCCGCCTGCGCGGACACCGGCGCCGACTACCTCGACCTCAGCGGCGAGCCGGAGTTCCTGGACCTGATGTACGTCCGGCACGACGCCCGCGCGCGGGAGACGGGGGCACGGCTGGTGCACGCCGTCGGCTTCGACTCGGTCCCGCACGATCTCGGCGTGTACTTCACCGTCCGGCAGCTGCCCGAGGGGGTGCCGCTGATCGTGGACGGCTATGTGACGGCGGACGCCGCCTTCTCGGGCGGGACGTTCGCCTCCGCGCTGGGACAGTTCGCGCGCGGCAGGCAGGTGGCCTCGGCCGCGCGGGACCGGCGCCGGCACGAGCCGCGTCTGATGGGCCGGCGGGCGTCGGCGCCGGCGGGGGCGCCCCGGTTCGCCCCGGAGGTCGGCGCCTGGGCGCTGCCGCTGCCGACGGTGGACCCGCAGATCGTGTGCCGGTCGGCGAAGGCGCTGGACCGCTACGGCCCCGACTTCCGCTACCGCCACTACGCGGCCGTACGGCGGCTGCCGGTCGCCGTGGGCGGGGTCGCGGCCGTCGGGACGGTCGTCGCGGCCGCGCAGCTGCCGCCCGCCCGGCGCTGGCTGTCGGACCGGCTCAAGCCGGGCGAGGGGCCCAGTGCGGAGAAGCGGGCGCGCAGTTGGTTCTCGGTCAGGTTCGTCGGCGAGGGCGGCGGCCGGCGGGTGCTCACGGAGGTCTCGGGCGGCGACCCCGGCTACGACGAGACGGCGAAGATGTTCGCCGAGGGTGCGCTGGCGCTGGCCTGCGACGACCTGCCGCCGACGGCGGGGCAGGTCACCACGGCGGTGGCGATGGGCGACGCGCTGACCGAGCGACTGATCCGCGCGGGCATCCGTTTCCGGGTGGCGGCGAGCCGCTGAGCACCCCTTTCCCGGAGCCTCACATCGGTCACATCGGCCATTCGACGAGCGTGTAGATCATTCCGACGATCCAGCCGAGGCCCGCGAGCACGGCGAGGATCAGGGCGGCGTTCACGGCGCGCTCGACGGGCCGGTCGGGGTCGGCGAGGGGCTTCGGGGCCCGGTGCGTGGTCATGGGCACAGCCTGGCCGTCGGCGGGCGGCGCCGGCATCCGTACGGATACTCAGACGACGTACTCAGACGCCGGTGCCCGTACGGCCCGTCAGGCCTGCCCCGTCGCCTCCCGGAGCGCGCTCCGGCACAGCGCGTCGGCCCTGCGGGTCGTCTCCGGGAGGCGGAACCGCGGCGTCAGGGCGAGGGTGTGGGCGCAGGCCGTCCCCAGGGTCGTACGGTGGCCGACGGAGACGAAGACGGGCTTGACCCCCTCTCGGGTGCGCAGGGCGCGCCCCACCTCCTCGGCGCCCGCGAGGAGCGGCGAGGACGATCCGCGCGGCGCGTCCGGGTCGTCGTACGTGAAGGTGAACGGGTTCTTCGCGACGCCGATCGTGGGCAGGCCGGTGAGGACCCCGAGGTGGCTCGCGAGACCGAAGCGGCGCGGGTGGGCGAGGCCGTAGCCGTCGCAGACGACCAGGCCGGGCGGGACGGACAGGGCGTCGAGGGCGGCCAGCACGGTCGGGATCTCACGGAAGGCGAGCAGACCGGGCACGTACGGGAACGAGATCCGGCCGACGGCGGTGGCCTCGGCGACGACGTCGAGGCTCGCCGCGTCCAGCACGACGGCCGCGGCCGCGACGACGTCCCGTTCGTCGTCGTAGGCGACGTCGACCCCCGTCACCCGCCCGGTCCCCGGCGGCGGGCCGGGCTCGTCGAGCAGCACGCGGGCCCGCAGCTCGTCCTGGACGGCGCGGGCCTCCTCCTCGGTCGCGGGCCAGCCCGCGGGAATGTCTACGGTCGTCATGGTGGTGACGAGCGTACGGCTCCCGCGCGCGGGCCCGCGATCAGGTCTCCCCGCGGTCCGTCAGCCCTTCCTGTCGTCCAGGGCGCGCTGCAACCGGCTCTTGTTCATGTCCGAACGGCCCTTGATGCCGCGCTGCTTGGCCTCCTCGTACAGCTGGTCGTAGGTGGGCCCCTGGGAGCCCTTGCCGGACCGCAGCCCGCCCCGCCTGCCGGACGAGATGTCCTCGGTTGAGGTGCGGCTCGCGGTCTTCGACTCGCCGGACCGGGCGCGTTCCTTGTTGACCGTCCGCGCGGCGATCTCCTCGGCGCGGCGGGGGCTCTCGCCCCGGTCCCGCGCGCTCTCCTTGATGTGCTCGTACTGGCGCTCCCGCTCGGGGCTCGCACCGCGTGACATGTGCGCTCACTCCTTCCGGCCGCGCTGTGCCTTCGTGTACGCGGTCCGGGTACCCCGGATCGGTCAGTTCTCCAGCCGTGCCGCCCGCCCTTGTTCGCCCGCCGCCCAGCAGCCGCCGCCCGGGGCGCAGTCGACGGTGTCGTACGAGCCGGTGTCGAGGCTGCGCCAGGTACGGCCGCCGTCGGTGGTCAGGTCGGTGCCGGTGGGGCCGACGGCGAGGGCGGCGGTGCGGCGGTGCGGGAGCCAGGTCACGCCGGAGCGGTAGGCGGGCGGCGCGGTGGCGGCGGGGCGCCAGGTGCGGCCCGCGTCGCCGGTGCGGGCGGCGGAGTCCGGGGAGGGCTGGTCGGCGCGGTAGTCGCCGCCGACGGCGAGGCCGTGCGTACGGTCGCGGAAGGCGAGGGCGAACACCCCGCGCGCGGGGTCGCCCGCCGGGACGGGGGTGTCGGCGGCCGTCCAGGTCAGTCCCCGGTCGGCGGAGTGCAGCACACGCGCGCGTGCCGCTCCGCCGGTGGCCAGCCACACGTCCTTCGGCCCGGCGGAGACCAGACACTGGCCACTGGCCGCGAAGCCCGCCTCGCCGTCCAGGGCGGCCGGCATGCCGGTGTCCGGCAGCACCGTCCAGGACCGGCCGCCGTCCGCGGTCGACAGGATGCGGAACCTGCCGTCCACGGGGTCGCTCATCGCGAGGCCGTGGCGGCGGTCGAAGAAGGTCATGCAGTCGTAGAACGCCCGCGCGTCGGTGTTGCGGAAGGACTCCGTCCAGGTGGCTCCGCCGTCCTCGGTGCGGTACACCCGCGAGGCCTCTCCCTCGCCGATCGCCAGCACCACCGCGCGGCGCGCGTCGAACGCCTCGATGTCGCGGAACTGCAGGTCGGCGGCGCCCGGCGGAGAGACGTTCCGCCAGCTCGCCCCGCCGTCCGTGGTGCGCAGCACCGTGCCCCGGGTGCCGGACAGCCACGCGGTGCGCCGGTCGACCGCGGACAGCCCGCGGAAGCGGACCGAGGTGCTGCCGGTGTCCTTCGCCGCCCAGTGCGGGTCCCCGTGGGCCTGGGCCCGGGCCGGTGCGGCGGGCAGCGCGGCCAGCGCCGCCGCGCAGGCCACCGCGGCGGCCCACGCCTTCCCCCGGGCAGTTCTTACCGTCCTTACCGTGCGTCGCGTCTTCCCCAAGCGCCTCATGGCGGGGGAAGCTAGCCCACGGCCCCGGTGGCGTCCAGAGGGCCCCGGCCGCCTCAACCGCCCTGTCCGGCACGGCAGGAGAGGTGCGTCACTCCCGTGCATGAAGGCGGTGACCGAGGTCACTCGCCATCGGTGTGCACGGATCGGCCGGTTACAGCGTCTCTTCCTGTATCCGGTCCCCGTCCGGCCGGAAGTCCGTCCCGTCGTCAGCAAGGGAGCAAGGCGTTGTCCACCGTCATCGAGCAGCCCGTTGAGGCCCGCCTGGTCGCCGCCGCGCCTCGGATGCCGAGCATCCCCGCCATGCTGCACTACGACCGGAGCGACCCGTTCGCCGTCCGTATGACCTTCCCGGCCCCCGCGACCCTGGAGGGCGTCGAGGTCTGCTGGACCTTCGCCCGTGACCTGCTCGCCGCCGGCCTGGAGCAGGCCGAGGGCCACGGCGACGTCCGCGTCCGCCCGTACGGGTACGACCGCACGGTGCTGGAGTTCCACGCCCCCGAGGGCACCGCCGTCGTGCACGTCCACTCGTCGGACATCCGCCGCTTCCTGGGCGCCACCGGGGAGCTGGTGCCGGTCGGTCTGGAGCACCTCCAGCTGGATCTCGACCACGACCTCGCGGAACTGATGCGGGACGCCTGCTGAACCGCGGGCGGCCGGTTTTAATCCTTTGACGGTGCTGCCGGCCCCTCCTATCGTCTGAAGCGGTCCTGTTGCCGTCGATTGGAGAAGGACGTTGCTCGTCTGAGGTCCTGAGACACCATGCCCCGCACCCGTGCGGGCGCTTGCGTGCGACCTCGGCGTTCTCGAGCCGTCCTTTGCGCAACAGGGCTCTCCGTATGCCCGCGCTCCCGCTCCCACGGTGGTCGCCGCCCTCCGGTGTCTCGACACGCGTATGCCCCTGACCGCACACGCACACCGCGAGGCCCCTTTGACACGATCCATCACCTGCTCCGCCCTCTCCTTCTCCTGGCCCGACGGCACGCCCGTCCTCGACGGCCTCGACGTCTCCTTCGGCCCCGGCCGGACCGGGCTCGTCGGCGTCAACGGCTCCGGCAAGTCGACCCTGCTGAAGCTGATCGCCGGGCTGCTGACCCCCACCGAGGGCACCGTGCGGGTCTCCGGCGAGGTCGGCCACCTCCCGCAGAACGTCACGCTCGACACCGGTCTGCGGGTCGACGACGTCCTCGGCATCGCCGTACAGCGGGCCGCCCTGCACGCCATCGAGGCCGGCGACGCCGCCGAGGAGCACTTCGAGGCCCTCGGCGACGACTGGGACGTGGAGGAACGCGCCCTGGCCACCCTCGGCGAACTCGGCCTAGGCCACATCGGCCTGGACCGCACCGTCGGCGAGGTGTCCGGCGGCGAGTCCGTCCTGCTGCGGCTGGCCGCGCTGCTGCTGCGCCGCCCGGACGTCCTGCTGCTCGACGAACCCACCAACAACCTCGACCTGTACGCCCGCCGGCGGCTGTACGCGGCCGTGGCTTCCTGGCCGGGCGTGCTGGTCGTGGTCAGTCACGACCGGGAACTGCTGGAGCTCGTCGACCAGATCGCCGACCTGCGCGGCGGGGAGATCACCTGGTACGGCGGCACCTTCTCCGCCTACGAGGAGGCGCTCGCCGGCGAGCAGGAGGCCGCCGAGCGCATGGTGCGCGTCGCGGAGGGCGATCTGCGCCGGCAGAAACGCGAACTGGCCGACGCCCAGGTCAAGCTCGCCCGCCGCAAGCGCTACGGGCAGAAGATGTTCGAGCAGAAACGCGAACCGAAGATCGTCATGGGGGCGCGCAAGCGCGCTGCGCAGGAGTCCGCGGGCAAGCACCGCATCCTGCACGAGGAGCGCCTCACCGAGGCCAGGGAACGGCTCGACGAGGCCGCGGAGGCCGTGCGGGACGACGACGAGATCCGGGTCGAGCTGCCGTACACGGCCGTCCCGCCGGGGCGCGAGGTGCTCACCCTGCGGGACCTGGAACTCGCCTACGGCGCGCGCGTGGCGGGCGGTCTCGATCTGCGCGGACCCGAGCGCGTGGCGCTCGTCGGACGCAACGGCGCGGGCAAGACGACCCTGCTGCGCACCATCGCCGGGGAACTGGCGCCGGTCGCGGGCGAGGCGCACGCGCACGTGCCGCTGCGTTTCCTGCCGCAGCGCCTGGACGTCCTCGACGACACGCTGACGGTCGCCGAGAACGTGGCCCGGTTCGCGCCGGCCGCCACGAACAACCGGGTACGGGCCCGGCTCGCCCGGTTCCTGTTCCGGGGCGCCCGCGCGGACCAGAACGCGGGGACGCTGTCCGGCGGGGAGCGCTTCCGGGCGGCCCTGGCGGCGCTGATGCTCGCCGAGCCGGCCCCGCAGCTGCTGATGCTGGACGAGCCGACGAACAACCTCGACATGGCGAGTGTGCGGCAGCTCACCACGGCCCTGGAGTCCTACGAGGGCGCACTCGTCGTGGCCAGTCACGATCTGCCGTTCCTGGAGTCGATCGGGATCACCCGCTGGCTGCTGCTGGACGGGGAGTTGCGCGAGAGCAGCCTCGAGGAGGTGGCGGACCCGGCCTAGGCGGCCGGTCTCGGGAGGGGCACGGGCGGGCGCCAGGGGTTTTGTCCTGGTGGAGCCGCGCTGCATGATGGCTGACCGGCGCCGTGTCAGGGGCGCCGGTCGGACCTCCGGCGCGATCCGCCGGGCGGGCCCGAGCCCTCGCCGATTCGGAGACCCGTCCGTGCCCAGCAGGAAAGCCCTCGTCCGCCGCCCCGGCCCCCGCCTCGCCGAAGGGCTGGTGACCCACATCGAGCGCGAGAAGATCGATGTCGACCTCGCGCTCGAACAGTGGGAGGCGTACACGGAGACACTGCGCGCGCACGGCTGGGAGACGATCGAGGTCGACCCGGCCGACGACTGCCCCGACGCCGTGTTCGTCGAGGACACCGTCGTCATGTACAAGAACGTCGCCCTGATCGCCCGCTCCGGCGCCGAGTCCCGGCGCGCGGAGACCGACGGGGTCGAGGAGGCCGTGGCCCGCCTCGGCTGCTCGGTGAACTGGATCTGGGAGCCGGGCACGCTGGACGGCGGCGACGTGCTGAAGGTCGGCGACACGATCTACGTCGGCCGCGGCGGACGGACCAACGCCGCCGGGCTGCAGCAGGTGCGGGCGGCGTTCGAGCCGCTCGGGGCGCGGGTGGTCGCCGTACCGGTGAGCAGGGTGCTGCATCTGAAGTCGGCGGTCACCGCGCTGCCCGACGGCACGGTGATCGGGCACATCCCGAAGGTGGACCGGCCCTCGCTGTTCCCGCGGTTCCTGTCGGTGCCCGAGGAGGCCGGCTCGCACGTGGTGCTCCTGGGCGGCCCGAAGCTGCTCATGTCGGCCGCCGCGCCGCAGTCGGCGGAGCTCTTCGCCGACCTCGGCCTCGAGCCCGTCACGGTCGACATCGGCGAGTTCGAGAAACTCGAGGGATGTGTGACTTGCCTCTCGGTGCGACTTCGGGAACTGTACGCCTGACCGGGTGACCCGATCACCTCTTCAGCCCCGGGACCTGCGGATCCCGGGGGTGTTCGGCACCCCTCGAAATCCCTTGGGGAGCCTGGCTGATCAGCGATCTTTACAGCACCCTTAACCTACGGCTTCGTAACCTACGGTTTCGTAGCCTACGATCCCGTAGGTTCCGGCATCGCTCGCCGGAGTGTTCCGCTCCGTTTTTCTGTCCCCCTGGAGTACCTCGTGACGATCACCTCCCCTCACCTCGGCAGCCCCGCCGTCTGGACCGACGCCAAGCTGCTGTACGCGCTCGAGGAAGTGGTCGAGACCGAACTCAACCGGCATCTGAAGGTCGCCAAGGACTGGATGCCGCACGAGTACGTGCCGTGGAGCGACGGCCGCAACTTCCCCGGCCTCTTCGAGGACGGCGAGGCCTGGGACAAGGAGCAGTCCAAGGTCACCGAGATCGGCCGGATCGCGCTCGTGGTGAACCTCCTCACCGAGGACAACCTGCCCAGCTACCACCACGAGATCGCCTCCCTGTTCGGCCGGGACGGCGCCTGGGGCACCTGGGTGCACCGCTGGACCGCGGAGGAGGGCCGGCACGGCATCGTGATGCGCGACTACCTGCTCGCCTCGCGCGCGGTGGACCCGGACCAGCTGGAGCGGTTCCGGATGGAGCACATGAGCGAGGGCTTCGAGTCGGACAACCGCCACTCGATGCTGCACTCGGTCGCCTACGTCGCCTTCCAGGAGCTCGCGACCCGCATCTCGCACCGCAACACCGGCCACCAGTCCGGCGACCCGGTCTGCGACCGCATGCTGGCCCGGATCGCGACCGACGAGAACCTGCACATGATCTTCTACCGCAACCTGCTCAAGGCCGCCTTCGAGCTCGCCCCCGACCTCACCATGCAGGCCGTGCGGGACGTCATCGTGAACTTCCGGATGCCCGGCCACGGCATGCCCGGCTTCGAGCGGTTCGCCGCGCAGATGGCCATCGGCGAGGTGTACAACATGCGCATCCACCACGACGACGTCCTCCAGCCCGTGCTGCGCCACCTGAAGGTCATGGACATCGACGGCCTCGGCGCCGACGGCCGCCAGGCCCAGGAGGAGCTGGGCCTGTTCATGGGCGGCCTGGACTCGGAGGCGGCGAAGTTCGACGAGAAGCTGGCGGCGCGCAAGGCGCGCATGGCGGCGCGCGCCGGAGCCTGAGCCGGGGCGTGCGGGGCGCATCGAATTGCCGGTGCGCCCTGTCGGTACCCTGCGGCATCATGCCGCCATGCTCGACGACACCACACGTCTGGCGGTCGGCTTTCTGGTCGGCCTGACCGACGAGGACACCGCGGCCCGCGTCCGGGCACGCATCGACCTGCCCGCCGACGAGCCCGCCCGACTGGCCCGGCGCCGTATCAGACGGGCGTGGAACTGGTCCCCCGTACCGTCGTCCGTCGCACTGTGGACGCTGGAACAGGACGACCCGCAGCTGAACGCGCTCGTCTGGCCCCACCTGGGCAGGAACGCGGGCCTGCGGCGGGCCGTCGTGCGCGGGCTGCCCTTCGGCCCCGGCCGCACCGCCCCCGTGCCGGTGGATCCCGCGCTGGCGGGCGAGGAACCCGAGATCCCCGAGAGTTACGTCCGCCACGGCCTCGTCGGCGCCCTGCGCACGGGGGACTCCATGACCCGGGCCCGCGAGGCCTGCTCCATGGTGCTGACCCGGGACGACTGGACGGCGGTCGCCGAGGCGCACGTCGAACAGCCGCTGCCGGGCTACACCCGCTGGGTGCTCTCGATACGCCCGGACTGCCCGCCCGCGCTGCGCGCCCGGTTCGGCTCCCACCCCAGGTTCACGCACCGGCTGCGGGAGGCCGGCGTGCTGGACGGACCCGCCGCGTACGCCACCGGCCACGGCCCGGCGGTCCGTGTGCTCGAAGTCCTCGCCATGGGCCGGCTGATGTTCCCGGCCCGCGTCCCCGACGCCGAGCACGCCCTGCGCCCGCTCGTCCACGACCACCTCGGCGACCGGGAGGACGCCTGGGCGGTGCTGGCCCAGATCGCCGAGACCTTCCACGGGACAGCCCCGGAACTGCTGATGACGGCGGGCGCCCTCGCCTGAGCACGGCCGGGAAGGGGGGCGGGGCGGCTGGATTCGAACCAGCGTGTTCCGGTTCTGGAGACCGGTGCGGCTGCCGCTGCGCTACGGCCCCGCCCTTGCCGTGGAGCTTAATGCCTTGGCCCGTTGTCGGTGGGGGCTGCTACCAATGAGGTGCTGGGGGAGCGATCGCACGGGGGGCTGTGGCATGGGGTACGGGGAGCGGGGGCGGCGTGCGCCGGTGGTGGATCTGACCGATCGCCGGGCGCTGGAGGCGTATCGGCCGGCCCGTCCCGAGGTCGTCGAGGAGGCGCGGCGGCTGAAGGAGGCCGCGCTGCTGGACTTCGGGCTGACGGAGTCGGCGGTGGCGTCCTGGCTGTACACGAAGTGCCATCACCAGATCCCGACGACGGCGGTGGACACGGCGGCCGTGGTGGCCTCCGGCGACGGCACCTGTCTGCTGCTGTACAACCCGGACTTCTTCGTCCGACTGGGCCTGGACGGCGTCAAGTTCGTCCTCTTCCACGAGGCGCGGCATCTGGTGCACCGGCATCTGCTGGCCGAGCCCGAGCTGCGTGAGGACCCGGTGTTCGAACTGGCCGCGGAGGTGGCCGTCAACCATGTCGCCCTGGTCCGGCTGGAGCGCGACGCACTGCCCCTGCTGGACGGCCGCCCCACGGGCGTCGACCCGCGGCGGATCCACGATGCCTACGTCGAGGACCTGACGGCCCACGGCCGGGAGCCGGTGGAGTACGGGACGTTCACCGAGACGGACATGCGGGTGTACGGCGAGCTGAAGCGGATGCACCACCCGCCGGTCGTCGAGCGTCGGCTCTGTGTGCACCTGGCGGGCGGGGTCCCCGCCGACCAGGAGACCGTCGACGCGGTGACGTCCTCGGCGCTGCTCAACTCCCTGCTGGCGGCCCGGCGCGGGCACACCGGCGCGGAGCGGGAGCTGCTCGACCTGATGGGCCGTACCGAGGGCGACTCGGCGCGGGCGGCCCGGCTGTGGGGCACCCTGGGCGCGGGCGCGCTGCGCGGCGAGACCACGCGCACGCGGACCGTCCACTGGTGGCAGCGCTGGCTGGTCGACGTGCTCGCCTCGAAACTCCGGGACGGCGAGCGGCTGGTGTACCCCAAGAAGCGCGGCGCGCTGCTCGCGGCGCTCGGCCAGGACCCGATGCTGGCGCGGCGCGGCCCGGTCCGCGAGAAGGTCCTGGTGATCGCGTACGACACCTCGGGGTCGATGCCGGACCACGTGGTGCGGTGGCTCACCGATCTGGTCGGGCGGATCGACGGGGTGGCGGCGCACTGGCTGTCCTTCGACGGCGTGGTGATGCCGTTCCGGCCCGGCGAACGGGTGTACGGCGGCGGAGGCACCAGTTTCCAGGCGGTCGCCGACTACGTGGAGGGGCGCACCGAGGTGAAGGGCCGCCGGTTCGACGAGACTCCGGACGCGGTCGTCGTCCTCACCGACGGCTACGCGCCGGCGATCACGCCCGCCGAGCCCGGCAAGTGGATATGGCTGATCACCGAGGGCGGCAGCGAGTGGCCCGAGACGCACACCCCGGCGATGGCCTGCCATCGCGTGACCACCGGATCGCGGTAACCGAGCACAGGAACCGGCACATGACCACGCAAGCACCGCAGCAGACCGCCTCGCGTCTCGAGTCCTTCATCGACGCGATGATCGACCTCGGCCAGACCGGCCAGGTCTTCGGGGAACACGGCATCGGCAAGACGTCGACGTTCTTCTCGTACCTCGCGCGCACCCGCCCCGACACCGAGCTGGTCTACGTACCGGCCGCGAACCTCACACCCGACGACCTGCTCGTCAACGCGCCGGTGCGCGACCCCCGCTCGGGTGAACTGGTGCTGCGTCAGCTGGTGATGAGCCAGCTGACGCCGGGGCGACCGTTCGTGCTGCTCATCGACGACTCGCTGCAGGCGGGCGACACCATCCAGTCGCAGCTGATGCAGATCGCCTGCAACTGGACGCTGGGCGAGCACGATCTGCGGGCGCTCGGGTGTGTCGGCGTCTTCCTCACGGACAACGAGTCGCTCGCGGAGACCTCGGCACGGCGCGGCGACCTCGCGCTGCTGGACCGCATGGTCACCATGCGGATCACGGCGAACGACACGTCGTGGCGGCGGCACCTCGCGGCCAGGTACCGCCCGTGGGACCTGCGTCCGGTGTTCGCCGTATGGGCGTCGCTCTCCCCCGCTCTGCGTGAACTGCTGTCCCCGCGCACCCTCGACCACGTCCTCGCCAACGCGCGCGAGGGCTTCCCGCTGCGCTGGGGCCTGCCCCTGGTCGACGGGGAGCGGCTGCGGCTGGCCGAGCCCGGACCGGACGGCCGCCCCGGGCGGAACCGCACGGCCGAGATCCTGGACCGGATCGCGCAGGCCCTGGGCGTGCCCAACCCGGCCACGGTCGCCGACCCGGTACGGCAGGTGGTGCGGGCGGCGCTGCGCAACCGCTGGACGGTGCTGCTGCAGGGGCCGCCCGGCTGCGGCAAGACGGAGCTGGTGCGCGAGACCCTCCGGGAGGGCCTGGGCCGGGACCCGCTGTACTTCTCGCTGCCGGTGACGAACGTCGAGGACCTGTGCGCGCCGGTGCCGTCGCCGGACGGCACGCTGGACAACCTGCTCGCCGTGCGGTTCACCGGGCCCGAGCCCAAGGCGATCGTGTGGGACGAGTACAACCGGCCCAAGGACAGGGCCGCGTTCGCGAAGCTGATGGAGATCACCCAGGAGTGGTCGCTGGCGGGCCGGCGGATCGAGAACCTGCGCGCCCAGATAGCCGTGCAGAACCCGCCGTACCACCTCGGCCGCAAGCTGCTGGTGTCCCGGAACAACATCGCGCAGGCGACCCGGTTCACGGCCTCCCTGGAGGTGGCGCCGGAGGACATCCCGGCCAACGAGTGGCTGCTGGAGCGGTACGGGGCCGACGCCGAGACGGTCCTGGAGTGGTGGAAGCACGACATCGACGAGGAGGGCCGGGCCTGGATCACCAAGCGCACCCTGGAGCGGCTGATCAAGCTGCACCGGCGCGGGCTGCCGCTGGAGATGGCGACGGTCTACCTCGGCGACGGCGAGTACGCGCCCGTGCCGCTGACCGCGCTGATCGACCGTCTCCAGGGCCGTCCGGTCACCGGCCTCGGCGAACTCGCCCGGGACGCGGACGCCTGGGAGGCCCGGCTGCGCCGCGCCGCCGAGCACTCGGACGAGGGCGGCGACGACAGTGACGTCGTCCACCAGATCCTCGCCAACGCCGAGCTGTCCCAGCTGCGCAGGCATCGCGCGGTGGTGGCCCGGCTGGTGCGCCATCTGCCGCCGAAGCTGCGGGCGACGTATCTGGTGGGGGCTTCGGAGAAGCATCAGCGGTTCTGGATGGAGGTGTTCACCGGGAAGGGACGGTGAGACCGCCGACGCCCCGGCGCCGACACCCGGGCGGGCGCCGGCGGGCGGTCAGTCCTCGGGTGGGTTTTCCGGCGTCGGGGGTGCCGTGCGGTGGACGCTGCGTACGGCGGCGACGTCGGGGGCCACGGTCGGGGGCGGGACGTGGGCGCTGAGGGCGGTGAGGCGGCGTTTGACGCTCGTCGCGATGCCCTGGCCGAGGTCGAAGCGGGTGGCCGTGGCGGCGCGGGGCGCGTGGTCGAGCAGACGGTGGGCCTCGCGGCTGCGCAGGCCCGTGTGGCGCAGGTACAGGTGGGCGAGGCGGTGTTCACCGGCGGCCAGCGTCCGGCCGATGCGGTCGGCGGCCTCCAGGTCGAGCCGGTTGTCGGCCGCGCCCAGCACGGCGGCGGCGCGCACCCGGCCGAGGTCCAGCAGGGTGACCCCGGCGGCGGTGGCCGCGTCCACCAGCAGGGCCGCGGCTCGCGGTCCGATGCCGTTGCTGGCGACGGACAGCCGGGTGAGCCGCCCGTACGGCGCCCGGGACAGCGCGTCGGCGAGCCGGAGGGCGCCGGTGTCGCCCAGCCGGGCGGCGGACACGTACAGCTCGTCGACGGCCCCGGCGGCGATCACCGCGGCGAGCGCCTCGGCACCCGGTGCGCCCAGCGGGTTGCCGCCGACGAAGAGCCGCTCGATACGCCGTCCGCCCTCGGCGGCGGCCGGCAGGGCGTCGGCGAGGCGGGCGGCGCCGGACGCGTCCAGGCCCGTCTGGACGAGGTCGAGGGTGCGCAGGGTCCGTGCGGACTCGATGAGTTCGACGGCGGCCCGGCCTCCGCCGCTGCCCAGCGGGTTGCGCTTGAGCCAGACACCGGTGACGACCTGCGGCGAGGCGCGCAGCTGGTCGGCGATCCGGCAGGCGCCACCGGCGGTGATGCCGTTGCAGCCGAGGTAGAGGGTCTCGACCGGCGCGTCGGTGCCGGCCACGGCGGCGGCGCCGTCGTCGCCGAGGGCGTCGGTGCCCAGCAGCAGATGCCGTACCGGCGAGGGGCCGTCGGCCAGGGCCTCGGCGATCAGCGCGGCCCCCTCGGCCCCCAGCCCCTGTTTGCACAGGTCGAGGCGTCCGTCCGGCAGCGCGGTCCCGGCCGTGAAGTCCAGCCGCTCCCCCGCCGGGCGCCCGGCCCGCAGCCAGTCGAGCAGCGGGGCGAGATCGGCGAGCGGCCGGGGCACGACCTGCGGCACTCCGGCGAACCCGGTCCGCCGGACCACGGGCTCGGCCGCCCGGTTCTCCTCGCTCACCACTCCGCCTCCCGGTAGTCCTTCAGGAACACGCCCGACACCGGGTGCCCGGCCTCGCCGCGCACGATCGGGTCGTACACCCGTGCCGCGCCGTCGACGATGTCCAGCGGGGTGCGGAAGCCCGCGCCCGCCATCCGGGCCTTCTTCGGCGCCGGGTTCTCGTCGGTGATCCAGCCGGTGTCGACCGCGCACATGTGGACGCCGCGCGCGGCGAGTTCGGCGGCACTGGTGCGGGTGAGCATGTTGAGTGCGGCCTTGGCCATGTTGGTGTGCGGGTGTCCCGGCATCTTGTTGCGCACGGTGAACCGGCCCTCGACGGCGGTGACGTTGACGACGTAGCGGCGCGGGTGCGGGGAGGCGAGCAGCAGCGGCAGCAGCCGGTCGCACAGCAGGGCGGGGGCGAGGGCGTTGACGAGCTGGGTCTCCAGGATCTCGGCCGGGTCGAGCGCGCCGAGCGTCGCCGACCAGGAGTTCTCCGGGGAGGGGTCGGGCAGCAGACCGGCCTCGTCCGCCTCGCGCAGGGCCGCGGGCAGCGCGGCGGCGCCGCCCGGCAGCATCCGCATCGGCGCGAACCCGGGGGCCTGACGCGCCCCCTCGGGCAGCGCGTCGACCTCACCGGCCGCGAGCAGGGCGTACGACTGCGGAGGGCGGCGTACGGTCTGGGCCGCGTTGTTGACGAGGATGTCGAGGGGCGTACCGTCGGCGCGCAGGTCCTCGCACAGGCCCAGCACCTGGCGCGGGTCGCGCAGGTCGACGGCGAGGACGGTGAGCCGGTCCAGCCACTGGCCGCTGCCCGGTTCGGCGCGGAAGCGGCGCACGGTGTCGTGCGGGAACCGGGAGGTGACCTGGACCTCCGCGCCGTCGCGCAGCATCATCAGGGCCAGCTGGAAGCCGATCTTCACACGTCCGCCGGTCAGCAGGACACGCCGCCCGCGCAGATCGGTGCTCAGGGCGCGGCGGGCGGTGTTGTCGGCGGCGCAGCCGGGGCAGAGCCGGTGGTAGAAGGTGTCGACCTGTCGATACGCCGACTTGCAGACGTAGCAGGTGCGGGGCCGCAGGAAGACGCCTCCGTCACCGGTGTCGGCGCCGGTCAGGGGCGCGTCCTCGCGCCGGTCCGGGGCCCCGGTGGCGGTGGCGGCCATCGCTGCGGCGTCGGCGGCCGACACCTCGGCGCCGCGGGCCTTGCGGCGGCGCAGCCGTCCGTCGCGGGCGAAGGAGGCGGCGACCTGCTCGGCGCGCAGCCGTACGGGATCGTCGACGGGCAGCGCGCGCAACTTGCCCACCAGCGCGTGGAAGGCGGCCAGTTCCGTCTCGGTGACCCGCGGGCCGACCGCCGTGACCGTGCTCTCCTCGCCCATCCGTCCCCGCCCCGTGTTCGCCGTACCGTGGTCCCGACCGGATTCGAACCGGCGTCTCCACCTTGAGAGGGTGGCGAGTCTGCCTCTGCTCTACAGGACCGTTCCGCGCCCGGACGACCGGATTCGAACCGGCGTATCCGGCTGGGCAAGCCGGCGCGACTGCCTCTGCGCTACGTCCGGAGGCGCCCCCGGATCCTAACCGCACCCCCGCGACGCGGTCTCCCGGATTTTCGAGACGCCTGAACTGCCCACCGCCCGGTGACGGGTCAGCAGGACGTCCGCCTGATCTGCAGGCGCTCCTTCTCGGACAGGCCGCCCCAGACGCCGAAGCGCTCGTCGTTGGCCAGGGCGTACTCGAGACAGGCCACGCGCATGTCGCACATGCCGCAGATGCGCTTGGCCTCGCGCACCGAGCTGCCGGGCTCCGGGAAGAAGAAGTCCGCCCCGGTCTGCGCGCACAGCGCCTCCCGCTGCCAGCCGAGGTCGGACGTGGGGATCGTGTCGGTATGCATGGCCAGGATCGTGCCGTGCGGCGAAAAACGTTCGATCAACGCCGGATATACGCACCGGGCGAAGGCCTCCGGCCGCTCCGATGATGACGCCGTGACCGGCCTCGGCGCACGGCGGCGCGCGGATGTCACGGAAGTCGCGGAAACAGAGAGACCCTCGTCGATCACCGAAGGTAGTGGGATTCCGGCGGCGATTGTCAGTGGGCGGTGCGAGACTCGGCAGTGCAGGCAACGGGACCCTTGTGAGGAGGGCGGAGATGCTCACCACCCGCTTCGTCGACGGCGCTCCGAACTGGATCGACCTCGGCACGCCCGACATCGACGGCGCCACCTCCTTCTACGGCGCCCTGTTCGGCTGGCGGTTCGAGTCCGCGGGCCCCGACGCCGGGGGTTACGGCTTCTTCCAGTCGGACGGCAGAACCGTCGCGGGCGGTATGCAGACCACGCCCGCACAGGGCCCCCCGTCCTGGACGGTGTACTTCCAGTCGCCGGACGTGGACGCCACCGCCAAGGCCGCGGAACAGGCTCACGGGCGGGTGCTCTTCCCTCCCATGGACGTGATGGGACAGGGCATGATGGCGATCGTCGCCGACTCGGCGGGGGTGCCCTTCGGCCTCTGGCAGGCCGGCCGGAACAAGGGCGTGGACCTGGCCGGCGAAACCGGCTCGCTGTGCTGGGTGGAGCTGTACACGCCGGACATCGCCGCGGCGGCCGCCTTCTACCGCGCGACGCTGGGTCTGGAGACCTCCGCCGTGCCCTTCCCCGGCGGTGTGTACACCTGTGTCAACCCGGCAGGGGCCGGTGAGGACGCCATGTTCGGCGGGTTCGTGACACTGGCCGACGACCCGACCGAGGCGCGGGACGGGGCGTACTGGCTGCCGTATTTCGAGGTCGCGGACGTGGACGCGGTCGCCGCCGAGGCGGAGGCGCGGGGCGGCGCGGTCCGGATGCCCGCGGCGGACGTCGAGGGCGTCGGCCGCATGGCCCGGCTGGCCGACCCGTACGGGGCGCGCTTCGCGGTGATCAGAAGCGCGCAGCAGGAGGGCTGAGGGCCGGCCGGACGACGGGCGGGGCTCAGGCCGAGGCGCGCCGCACCAGGGTGGTCGGCAGGACCACACCCGCCGGGGTCTCCTCGGGGGTGCGCGGGTCGAGGCGGCGCAGCAGCAGGCGGGCCATGATCCGGCCCATCTCCTCGATGTCCTGACGGACCGTCGTCAGCGGCGGGTCGGTGGCCTCGGCGACCGGCAGCATGTCGTCGAAGCCGACCACCGCCACGTCCTCGGGCACCCGCCGCCCCCGCTCGCGCAGCACGCGCAGGGCACCGGAGGCGGTGAGGTCGTTCGCGGCGAACACCGCGTCGACGTCGGGGCAGCGGTCCAGGAGGGCGCGCATCGCGCGCTCCCCGCCGCCGGGGGTGAAGTCGCTCTCCACGACGAGCCGCGGATCGCCCTCGCCCATGACGTCCCGGTAGCCGTCGAGCCGGTCGGCCGCCGAGGTCTGGTCGAGGGCGCCGGTGAGGTGCGCGATCCGGGTACGGCCGAGGCCGACGAGATGGCGTACGGCCGCGCGGGCCCCGCCGCGGTTGTCGCTGTCGACGTACACCACCTCGGCGTCGCCGTCGTTCCAGCCGGGGCGGCCGCCGAACACGGTGGGCAGGCCGGCGCCCCGGATGAGGCCGGGGAGCGGGTCGTCGAGGTGGAGGGAGAAGACCAGGGCGCCGTCGACATGGCCGCCGGCGAGATAGCGGGCGACACGCGTGTGGTCGTCGCGGCCTTCGGTGAGCAGCAGGACCAGCTGGTTGTCCTGGGCGGTCAGCTCCTTGCTGATGCCGCGGAGCTGGAGTGCGAAGAAGGGGTCGGCGAAGACCCTGGTCTCCGGTTCGGCGATGACGACGGCCACGGCGCCGTGCCGCTTCGTCACCAGGCTGCGGGCGGCCTGGTTGGGCACGTATCCGAGTTCCTCCACGGCCCGCCGGACCCGCTCCACGAGGGGTTCCCGCACCCCGTCCCCACCGTTGACGACCCTCGACACGGTGGCCCGGGACACCCCGGCCCGCGCGGCCACGGCCTCCAGGGTGGGACGCTGCGCGGTCTCGGTCACGTCGGGGCTCCTCCTCGGTGGGTGCGGATCAGGATATCCCCGGGAGGAGGACGGTGAGAGCGCTCTCGCGGCGGCGCGGGCACGGGGGGCCGGTTGCCGCAGGGGTGCCGACCGGACGTCAGAGGGCTGCTGACCGGACGTCAGCGGGGTGCCGCGGGCCGGGAGGCGCAGGGTCAGGGTGCCGTCGACTCCGGCGGGGGCGCCGGCTTCTCGCGGCGTCGGGAGCGCGAGGGCGGCGGGGCGTCCTCGTCGCGGGCCCTGCTCGGCTGGACCCGCTTCGGTTCGCCCGGCATTTTCGGGTACTCCGGGGGATACGGCAGGTCGCCGAGGCCGTGGTCGTGTTCGTCGCGGCGGGCGAGTTCCAGGAGGGACTCCAGGGAGAACGCGTGGTCGTCCATGTCGGCGTGGACGTCGCCGAGTTCGGCGAAGCGGGCCGCCATGGTCGCGATGTCGAAGTCACGGGGGTGGGCCTCGCCGACCTCCTCCCAGCGCAGGGGCGCCGAGACCGGGGCGTGCGGGCGGGGCCGTACGGAGTAGGCGGAGGCGATGGTGCGGTCCCGGGCGGTCTGGTTGTAGTCGAGGAAGATGCGCTCGCCGCGCTCCTCCTTCCACCACTTGATCGTCACCCGGTCCGGCATCCGCCGCTCCATCTCCCGGCCGACGGCGATGGCCGCGCGCCGGACCTGGGTGAAGGTCCAGTGGGGCCGGATCGGCACGAAGACATGCAGGCCCCGGCCGCCGGAGGTCTTGGGCCAGCCACGCAGACCGCCGAACTCGTCGAGGACGGCGCGCAGTTCATGGGCGGCGCGGACGGCGTCGGCGTAGTCGGTGCCGGGCTGCGGGTCGAGGTCGATGCGCAGTTCGTCGGGGCGGTCGACGTCGTCGCGGCGCACGGGCCAGGGGTGGAAGGTGAGCGTGCCGTACTGGGCGGCCCACAGCACGGCCGCCTCCTCGGTGGGGCACATCTCGTCGGCGCTGCGCCCGCTGGGGAAGGTGATGTGGGCGGTGGGGATCCAGTCGGGCATGTTCTTCGGGGCGCGCTTCTGGAAGAAGGACTCGCCGGTCACGCCGTCGGGGTAGCGCTCCAGGGTGGTGGGGCGGTTGCGCAGGGCGCGCAGGATGCCGGGCGCGACGGCCTGGTAGTAGCGGGCGAGGTCCAGCTTGGTGAAGCCGCGCTCCGGGAAGAAGACCTTGTCGGGACTGGACAGCCGTACGCTGCGGCCACCCGCCTCCAGTTCCACCGCATCACCCATGCGAGCCACGGTAGGCGCAACACCCATGACACGCATACCGGGCAATACCGGCACTTCTGTCTCTCCCCTGTCTCTCCCCCTGCCCCTCCCCCGCGCACGCACGGTGAGGGACAGTCGCCCGGCCGGAGCGTCGGCGACAGCCGGGCGACAGACGAAGGCGCAGCTTCGATGGCCCTCACCCGTCCTTCGGAGCCGTCGTCCGCGCGGATGGGTGCGGCGTGCGGGTGCCCTGGGCGGCTCGTAGAGTCGGAGCATGGATCTGCCGGTGATGCCGCCCGTGAAGCCGATGCTCGCCAAGTCGGTGGCGGCGATTCCGGCGGGGATGCAGTACGAGGCGAAGTGGGACGGGTTCCGGGCGATCGTGTTCCGCGACGGGGCCGAGGTCGAGCTGGGCAGCCGGACCGGGAAGCCGCTGACCAGGTACTTTCCCGAGCTGGTGGAGGCGCTGAAGGAGCGGGTGCCCGAGCGGTGCGTGCTGGATGGGGAAATCGTGATCGCGCGGGAGGGGCGGCTGGACTTCGACGCCCTCACCGAGCGCATCCACCCGGCGGAGTCGAGGGTGCGCACGCTGGCCGAGCGGACGCCGGCGTCGTTCGTGGCGTTCGATCTGCTGGCGCTGGCGGACACCTCGCTGCTCGACGTACCGCTGACCGACCGGCGGGAGCTGCTGACCGGGGCGCTGACGGGGGTGACCCCGCCGGTGCATCTGGCGCCGGCGACGACCGAGGTCGAGGTCGCCCGACAGTGGTTCGAGCAGTACGAGGGCGCCGGCCTGGACGGGGTGATCGCCAAGCCGCTCGGCCTGCCCTACCGGCAGGACGAGCGGGCCATGTTCAAGGTGAAGCACGAACGCACCGCCGACGTGGTGGTCGCCGGCTACCGGCTGCACAAGAGCGGGCCCGTCGTCGGGTCGCTGCTGCTGGGCCTGTACGACGACCGGGGCACCCTCCAGCACGTGGGCGTGTCCGCCGCCTTCCCCATGAAGCGCCGGGCCGAACTGATCGAGGAGCTGGAGCCGTCGCGGATGGCGGACCCCGCCGGGCACCCGTGGGCGGCCTGGGCGGAGGAGGCCGCCCACGAGACGGCGCGGCTGCCGGGGGCGCCGAGCCGCTGGTCGGGCAAGAAGGACCTGTCCTGGGTGCCGCTGCGGCCGGAGCGGGTGGCCGAGGTGGCGTACGACCACATGGAGAACGGGGCCCGCTTCCGCCACACCGCCCGCTTCCGCCGCTGGCGCCCCGACCGCACCCCGGAGAGCTGCACCTACGGCCAGCTGGAGGAGCCGGTGCGCTACGACCTCGCGGAGATCCTCGGGACACCCCCGGCGGCGACCTGACGCACCTCGCCCATGCCCTGACTCACCCCGGCGCCACCGTGGCTCACGGCGTCATCAGGATCTTCACCGCGCCGTCCTGCTTGCGCTGGAACATCTCGTACGCGTGCGGCGCCTCCGCCAGCGGCAGCCGGTGGGTGGCGAAGTCGTCGACGCCGAGCGGGTCCTCGTCGGTGAGGTACGGCAGGATGTCGTCGGCCCAGCGGCGCACATTGGCCTGGCCCATGCGGATCTGGAGCTGCTTGTCGAACAGGGTGAGCATGGGCAGCGGGTCGGCCATCCCGCCGTAGACGCCGGTCAGCGAGAGGGTGCCGCCGCGCCGCACCAGGTCGATGGCGGTGTGCAGGGCGGCGAGCCGGTCCACGCTGAAGCGTTCCGCGAGAGGGCCGCCGAGCCTGCGCGGGAGCAGCGCGGAGGCGTTCTGGACCAGACGGGCCGCCGCGCCGCCGTGCGCCTCGGTGCCGACGGCGTCGATCACGGCGTCGGGGCCGCGCCCGTCGGTCTCGTCGCGGATGGCGGTGACCAGCTCCTTCTCGCTGTCGAAGCCGCGCAGGTCGTACGTCTCGACACCGCGCGCCCGGGCCCGGCGCAGCCGCTCGCCGACCAGGTCGACGCCGAACACCCGCCCGGCGCCGCGCACCTGGGCGATCCGGCAGGCCATGTCGCCGATGGGGCCGAGTCCGAGCACGGCGACACTGCCGCCGGTGGGGATGTCGGCGTAGGCGACGGCCTGCCAGGCGGTGGGCAGGACGTCGGAGAGGTACACGAACCGGTCGTCGGGCGGTCCCTCGGGGACCTTGATCGGGCCGAACTGGGCCTGCGGGACGCGCAGATACCCGGCCTGGGCACCGGGCACCGCGCCGTACAGCCGGGTGTAGCCGAACAGGGCGGCCCCCATGCCCTCGGCGCTGATCTGGGTGGTCTCGCACTGCGTGGGCAGGGAGTTCAGGCACATCCAGCAGGTGCCGCAGGCGATCTGGAACGGCACCACGACCCGGTCGCCGGCCTTCAGGTCGGGCACCCCGGCGCCGACCTCCTCGATGATGCCCATCGGCTCGTGGCCGAGGATGTCGCCCGGGGTCATGAACGGGGTGAGCACCTCGTACAGGTGCAGGTCGGAGCCGCACAGCCCGGTGGACGTGATGCGGATGACGGCGTCCGTGGGTTCCTGGATCTCCGGGTCGGGCACGGTCTCCACCCGGACGTCGCGCTTTCCCTGCCAGGTCACTGCCTTCATGGTGCCGCGCTCCCTCCACCGGTCCGGTCCGTCCCGGCGGGTCCGGGGTCCCGGTGCCCGGCTGCGCCCCGGGTACCCGGACCGGTGGCCCTGTCACACCGGACCCGTCCACTCGCAGGCGCGACCGAACGGACGAGCGCACAATCGAGAGACGGAAGCGGGGTGGCGACGGTGGGTGCACAACGCGCGAGACGCTCCAGGACGGCCGTCAGGGCGACACCGGCCGCGGCCCTGCTCGCCGCCGCCCTCGCCGTCTCCCTCTCCCTGACGGCGGGCTGTACGACGACCCGCTCCCCGTCCCCCGACGACGGCCGCAGCACCTCGGGACGGCCGGACGGCACCAGCCCGCCCGCCACGGACCTCGGCTCGGTGCTCGCCGTGAAGATCGACAACGCGGACGCGGCGCGCCCGCAGACCGGGGTGGACGCGGCGGACGTCGTCTACGTCGAGCAGGTCGAGGGCGGGCTGAGCCGGCTGATGGCGGTGTACGCCAGCACGCTGCCGCAGGCGGTGGGGCCGGTGCGCAGCGCGCGGGAGTCCGATCTGGAGCTGCTGGGCCAGTTCCGGCGTCCGCTGCTGGCCTTCTCCGGGGCGCAGCACAAGCTGCTGCCGCTGATCGACCGGGCGCCCCTGGACGCCGTGACGCCGGGCGACGCGTCCGGCGCCTACTACCGCGGCCCGGACCGGGCCGCTCCGCACAATCTCTACCTCCGCCCGGACCGGCTGCTGTCCTCCGCGCCGGGCGCGGCCGCGCTGACCACCGGCTTCCGCTACGGCCCCGCACCCTCCGGCGGCAGGGCGCAGGCCTCGCACACGGTGCGCTACCCGGGGGCCCGCTTCACCTTCACCTGGGCGGCGGACCGGGCCCGCTGGCTGGTCTCCATGGACGGCACACCGACCGTGACGGCCGACGGCCGGCGGGTGGCCCCGGCCACGGTGGTGGTGCAGTACGTGAAGGTGCGCGAGTCGGCCTTCCACGACTTCCTCGGCAACAACACGCCGTACACCGAGACGGTGGGCTCGGGGACGGCGGAGGTGCTGCGCGACGGGCGGGCCTACGACGTGCGCTGGAAGCGGGCGACCGCGCGGGACGGCACGGACTTCACGACCACCGACGGGAACCCGGTCGACTTCGCCGAGGGGCAGGTGTGGGTGGTCTTCGCGAAGGCTCCGTGAGCGGTCGTCTCACCCCTGCCCGACCAGCGGCTCCGCCGGGTTGCGCAGTCCCTCCGCCGCGTCCGAGACCCGCCGGATCAGGTCGAAGAACTGGACCTGCTCGTCGGCGGAGAGCGGCGCGAGGAAGACCTGGTTCATCCGGGCCGTGCGGACGGTCAGCCTGCGGTGGGTGCGGACGCCGTCCTCGGTGAGCCGCAGCAGGAAGCGGCGGCCGTCCGCCGGGTCGCGGACCTTGTCCAGCAGCCCGCGCCGGTCCAGCCGGCTGATCACCTCGGCGATCGTGGAACGGTCGAGCCCCACCCGCTCGCCCACGGTGCGCTGGTCGAGGCCCGGCTCGGCGACGAGCGCGTTGAGGACGGCGAACTGCGGGGAGGTGATCTCCTCGGAGACCATCGTGTTCCACAGCAGGTAGTGCGCCTGCTGGAGTCGCCGGGCGAGGTGCCCGGGGTGGGTGGTGAGGTCCAACGCGGCCATGTGCGCTCCCCGTCCGAATTAATCTGTGCACTGAACAATACTCGCGCTCCCCGGCCCTGTCTCGGCAGGCCCCGCATCATCCCAGCTCTTGACGCCTTCACCCGCCGATGGCAGCGTAGGACACCTCGCTGAAATACTCAGTGCGCTGATTAATTCGCAGAGATGGGGCTCCACGGATGGACAAGGTGGTCGCCACGGCCCTGGAGGCAGTGGCCGACGTGCCGGACGGTGCGTCGCTGGCGGTGGGTGGCTTCGGGCTGAGCGGTGTGCCGAACGTCCTCATCCAGGCCCTGTACGAGCGGGGCGTGAGCGGTCTGTCGGTCGTCTCGAACAACTGCGGGGCGATGGAGTCGGGCCTCGCGGTCCTGCTCGCGGCCGGGCGGATCTCCCGGGTGACCGGTTCCTACATCGGTGCGAACAAGGAGTTCGCCCGCCAGTACCTGGCCGGGGAGCTGGAGGTGGAGATGATCCCGCAGGGCACGCTGGCCGAGCGGCTGCGGGCCGGCGGCGCCGGGATCCCCGCCTTCTACACCCCCGCCGGGGTGGGCACCCAGGTCGCCGAGGGCGGACTGCCGTGGCGCTACGACGGTGAGGGCGGCGTGGCGCTGGCCTCCCCGCCGAAGGAGGTACGGACCTTCGACGGCACGGAGTACGTGCTGGAGCGCGGCATCCGCACCGACTTCGCGCTGGTCAGGGCGGCCAGGGGCGACCGGCACGGCAATCTGGTCTTCAACAAGTCCTCCCGCAACTTCAACCCGCTCTCCGCGATGGCCGGGAAGGTCACGATCGCCGAGGTGGAGGAGCTGGTCGAGCCCGGCGAGATCGACCCGGACGCCGTGCACCTGCCGGGCATCTTCGTGCAGCGCGTGATCGCGCTGACCCCGGAGCAGGCCGCCGACAAGAAGATCGAGCAGCGGACGGTGAGCAGCTGATGGCCTGGACACGTGAGCAGATGGCCGCCCGCGCCGCGCGCGAACTTCAGGACGGGCAGTACGTCAACCTCGGCATCGGGCTGCCCACGCTGATCCCGAACTACCTCCCGGCGGACGTGGAGGTGATCCTGGAGTCGGAGAACGGCATCCTGGGCACCGGCCCCTACCCCACCGACGACCAGGTCGACCCGGATCTGATCAACGCGGGCAAGGAGACCGTGAAGGTCCTGCCCGGCGCCTCCTTCTTCGACTCGGCGCTGTCCTTCGGGATGATCCGCGGCGGGCACATCGATGTCGCCGTGCTGGGGGCGATGCAGGTGTCCGCGAAGGGCGACCTGGCGAACTGGGCGATTCCGGGGAAGCTGATCACCGGGATCGGCGGGGCGATGGACCTCGTGCATGGGGCCCGTACGGTCGTCGTGGTGATGACCCACACCGCGAAGGACGGCTCACCGAAGATCCTGGAGGAGTGCGCGCTGCCGCTCACCGGCAAGCGTTGCGTGAACCGGATCATCACCGACCTCGCGGTGATCGACGTGACCCCGGACGGGCTCGTGCTGACCGAGGTCGCGCCCGGGGTGGGCGTCGAGGACGTCATCGCCAGGACCGACGCGAAGCTGACCGTCTCGGAGGAGTCGCTGTGAACACGGTTTATGTCGTCGACGCGGTCCGCACCCCGATCGGCCGCTACAACGGCGGCCTCGCGGGCGTGCGCCCGGACGACCTCGCCGCCCACGCCGTCCGCGAACTCCTCGCCCGTACCCCCGGACTGGACCCGGCCCGGATCGAGGACGTCTACTTCGGCAACGCCAACGGCGCCGGCGAGGAGAACCGCAACGTCGCCCGCATGGCCGCCCTGCTCGCCGGCCTGCCCACCTCCGTGCCCGGCGTCACCGTCAACCGGCTCTGCGCCTCCGGCCTGGAGGCGGTGATCCAGGCGGCCCGCGCCATCGCCGCCGGCGACGCCTCCATCGCCGTGGCGGGCGGTGTGGAGTCGATGACCCGGGCGCCGTACGTGCTGCCGAAGTCGGACCGGGCCTTCCCCGCCGGACACACCGAGCTGTACTCGACCACCCTCGGCTGGCGCATGGTCAACCCGCGGATGGACCCGCAGTGGACCATCCCCCTCGGCGAGTCCGCCGAGCTGATCGCCGACAAGCACAAGATCAGCCGCGAGCAGCAGGACGAGTTCGCCCTCGCCTCGCATCGGAAGGCGGCGACGGCGCAGGCCGCGGGCCTGTTCGACGCCGAGCTCGCGCCGGTGGCGATCCCGCAGCGCAAGGGCGACCCCATCGTCTTCGGCGCCGACGAATGCGTACGGCCGGACGCGTCCCTGGCGGCGATGGCGAAGCTGAAGCCGTCCTTCCGCCCCGACGGCGGGACGGTCACCGCGGGCAACGCCTCGCCGCTGAACGACGGTGCCGCGGCCCTGCTGCTGGTGGACGAGGAGGGGCTGAAGGCCACCGGCCGGGAGCCGCTCGCCCGGATCAGCGCGACCGGCGTGCACGCCCTCGACCCGGACCACTTCGGCCTCGCCCCCGTCGAAGCCGTCAACCGGGCGCTCACCAAGGCGGGCCGGACCTTCGCCGACCTGTCCGTGCTCGAACTCAACGAGGCCTTCGCCGCCCAGGTGCTGGGCTGTGTCGCCGAGTGGCCCGAGTTCGACCCGGCCGTCCTCAACCCCCAGGGCGGCGCCATCGCCCTCGGCCACCCCCTCGGCGCCTCCGGCGCCCGCCTCGCCGGCACCGTCGCCCATCAGCTCGCCCGCCGGGGCTCCGGCACCGGCGTCGCCACCCTCTGCATCGGCGTCGGCCAGGGCCTCGCCCTCGTCCTCGAACGTTAGGCCTCCAAGGACTTCCCATGACTCTCACCCAGCACGACATCGACCAGGAGATCGCGGCCGAGCACGCGGCGTACGAGAAGCGCCTCGCCGACGGCGGGCCCGTCGAGCACCAGCCGCGCCGCGACTACACGCCGTACCGCTCCTCGGTCCTGCGCCACCCGAAGCAGCCGCCGGTCACCATCGACGTGTCGAAGGACCCGGAGTTGGTGGAGCTGCACTCCCCCGCCTTCGGCGAGCGCGACATCACGGAGATCGACAACGATCTGACCCGGCAGCACCACGGCGAGCCGATCGGCGAGCGCATCACCGTCTCCGGACGGCTGCTGGACCGCGACGGGCGTCCGATCCGGGGTCAGCTCGTGGAGATCTGGCAGGCCAACTCGGCGGGCCGGTACGCCCACCAGCGCGAGCAGCACGACGCCCCGCTGGACCCGAACTTCACCGGTGTCGGCCGCACCCTGACCGACGACGAGGGCCACTACCGCTTCACCACCGTCCAGCCGGGGCCGTACCCCTGGCGCCAGCACCTCAACGCCTGGCGGCCCGCCCACATCCACTTCTCGCTCTTCGGTACGGCGTTCACCCAGCGGCTCGTGACGCAGATGTACTTCCCGAGCGACCCGCTGTTCCCCTACGACCCGATCATCCAGTCGGTGACGGACGACGCGGCCCGCCAGCGGCTGGTCGCGACCTACGACCACAGCCTGTCGGTGCCGGAGTTCTCGATGGGCTACCACTGGGACATCGTGCTGGACGGCCCGCACGCCACCTGGATCGAAGAAGGACGCTGACCTGCCATGACGAAGATCGACACGAGCCGTCCGGAGACCGTGCTCCCGACGCCGTCGCACACGGTCGGCCCGTTCTACGGCCACGCCCTGCCGTTCCCCGGCGGCGGCGACATCGCCCCGCTCGGCCACCCGGACACCATCGCCCTGCAGGGGTACGTGTACGACGGCGAGGGCAACCCGCTGCCGGACGCGTTCGTGGAGCTGTGGGGCGCCGACCCGGACGGCCGGGTGCCGCAGACCGACGGCTCGATGCGGCGTGACCCGTCCACGGGCGGTTTCCTGGGCCGCAACGGCGTGGAGTTCACCGGCTGGGGCCGGATCCAGACCGACACCGACGGACACTGGTCGGCGCGCACCCTGCGGCCCGGCGCGCGCGGGAACAGCGCCCCCTACCTCAGCGTCTGTGTGTTCGCGCGCGGTCTGCTGGTGCACCTGTACACCCGGATCTATCTGCCGGGCGACGAGGCCGCGCTCGCCGCCGACCCGCTGCTGGAGCGGCTCGACCCGGCGCGCCGGGCCACGCTGATCGCCACGGACGGCCCGCTGGGCACCTACCGTTTCGACATCCGCCTTCAGGGCGAAGGCGAGACGGTGTTCCTGGAGTTCCAGTGACGGATGCCCGGCCCGAGTCCGGTCTGCTCTCCCCGGGGTGGACCGGCTCCCCCGCCGCCTCCGCGACCTCCGACGGCGCCTATCTGCGGGCGCTGCTGGACGCGGAGGCCGCGCTGACCCGTGCCCAGGAGAGACTGGGCCTGGCCCCCGGGGGCGCCGGGGCGGCGGTCACCGCGGCCGCGGCCGGCGCGTTCGACGCGCACTCCCTCGCCGAGCGCGCCCGCGCCGGCGGCAACCCGGTGATCCCACTGGTCGCGGACCTCACCCGGGCCGTCGGCGGGACCTTCGGCCCCTACGTCCACCGGGGCGCGACCAGCCAGGACATCATGGACACGGCGACGATGCTGGTCGCCGTGCGCACCCTGGACCCGGTGCTGGCCGACCTCGGCCGTACGCAGGAGGCGCTGGCCCGGCTCGCCGGCGCGCACCGGGACACGGTGATGCCCGGCCGGACGCTCACCCAGCACGCCGTGCCGACGACGTTCGGGCTGAAGGCCGCCGGATGGCGCTCCCTCGTGCTGGACGCGCGGGACCGGATCACCGCCGTACGGGACTCCCTGCCCGCCCAACTCGGCGGCGCCGCCGGGACGCTGGCGGCCTTCACGGCCTACGGCGCCCAGGACGCGACCGCGCTGCCCGGCGCGTACGCGCGCGAACTCGGGCTGGCGGAGCCGCTGTTGCCGTGGCACACCCTGCGCACCCCCGTCGCCGACCTCGCCGGCTGCCTGGCCTTCGCGGCGGGCGCGCTGGGCAAGGTCGCGACGGACGTCCTCACCCTGGCCCGCACCGAGATCGCCGAGGTCGCGGAGGGCAGCGGGGGCGGCTCCTCGGCCATGCCGCACAAGGCGAACCCGGTGCGCTCGACGCTGATCGCGGCCGCCGCCCTGCGCGCACCGCAGCTCGCGGCCGTGCTGTTCGGGTCGCTGACCGCCCCGGACGAGCGGCCGGCCGGGGCCTGGCACGCGGAGTGGGAGCCGCTCAGGGATCTGCTGCGGCTGGTGGGCGGGGCCGCCCGGGACGCGGCCGAGCTGACCGGGGGTCTGCGCGTGCACCCGGAGGCGATGCGCGCCGACCTGGAACTCACCCACGGGCTGATCGTCTCCGAGCGGCTGTCCGCCGAACTGTCGGCGGTGCTGGGCCGGGCCCGGGCCAAGGAGCTGCTCACCGCGCTCGCCCCGCGCACCTACGCCGAGGGCCGCCCGCTGGCCGAACTCCTCGCGGAGGAGCCCGACTTGACGGACGTCGACCTCACCGACCTCACCGACCCCGCCCGCTACACCGGCTCCGCCGGTGCCCTCACCGACCGTGCGCTGGAGCGACGTTGACCGAGAAGCTGCTCAACCACCGTGCCGAGGGCCCCACTTCCGCGCCCGCGCTGCTGCTCGGACCCTCGCTGGGCACCTCGTACACCCTGTGGGACAAGGTCGCCCCCGAGCTGTCCATCACCCACCGCGTGATCCGCTACGACCTGCCGGGGCACGGCGGCTCCCCCGCCGATCTGATCGGGCCGGGGGCCACCGTCGGTGACCTCGCCGCGCTGGTGCTGGCGCTCGCCGACTCGCTCGGCCTGGAACGCTTCGCGTACGCGGGGGTGTCGCTGGGCGGCGCGGTGGGCCTCCACCTGGCCCTGCACCACCCCGAGCGGGTGTCGCGGCTCGCGGTGATCTGCTCCTCGGCCCACTTCAACGGGTCCAAGCCGTGGGAGGAGCGGGCCGCGCAGGTACGGAGCGAGGGGTTGGAGAAGCTCGCCGAGGGCGCCGACGCCCGCTGGTTCACCCCCGGGTTCACCGTGCCGGAGCTGATCGCCGACCATCGCCGTGCCGACCCCGGGGGCTATGCCGCGTGCTGTGACGCGCTGGGCGCGTTCGATCTGCGGGAGCGGCTGGCGGAGATCTCCGTGCCGACACTGCTGATCGCGGGACGGCAGGACCCGGCGACCCCGCCCGCGCATCTGCGGGAGATCGCGGACGCGGTGCCCGGCGCCACGCTGGTCGAGCTCCCGGGAGCCTCGCACCTGGCGCCCGCGCAGTGCCCGGAGGCCGTGCTGACCGCACTGCGCGCCCACCTGGACGGGGGCGCCCGGCGGGGCATGGAGGTGCGCCGCCAGGTGCTGGGCGACGCCCATGTGGACCGGGCGCAGGCCCGGCAGTCCCCCTTCACGGCCCGCTACCAGGACTTCATCTCCCGCTACGCCTGGGGCGAGATCTGGACCGACCCCACCCTCAGCCGCCGCGAACGCAGCATGATCACGCTGACCGCGCTGGTCGCCCACGGCCACTACGACGAGCTGGCCATGCATGTGCGGGCCGCGCTGCGCAACGGGCTGACGCGGGACGAGATCGGGGCCGTACTGCTCCAGACGGCCGTGTACTGCGGGGTCCCGGCGGCGAACTCGGCGTTCGCGGCGGCTCAGCGGGTACTGGAGGACGAGGAAGGGTGACCCCGGCGGTGGCAGGCACGGCACGGCAGTTGTGCCTACGGTGGGGGCATGTCCACCATCCTGATCACCGGCGCCACCTCGGGTCTCGGCCGGTACGTCGCGTTCGAGCTGGTCCGCTCCGGGCACCTGGTGCTCGCCCACGGCCGCGATCCGGACCGTACCCGGGACCTGGTCGAGGAGTTGCGGGCCGAGGGCGCGGCGGAGGGGTTCGTCGCCGACCTGGCCTCGCTGACCCGGGTGCGCGAGCTGGGCGCGCGGGTCGCCGAGGCCCACCCGGAACTCGGCGTGCTGATCAACAACGCGGGCGTGGGCGCCGGTTCGCCCGGCTCGGGCCGTGAGGTGAGCGCCGACGGGCACGAACTGCGGCTGGCCGTCAACTATCTGGCGCCGGTGGCGCTGACCCGCGCGCTGCTGCCGGTGCTGCGGGCGAACCCGCCGGCCCGCGTCGTCAACGTCGGCTCGCTCGGGCAGGAACCCGTCGACCCGGACGACCCCGAGTTCACCCGCGGCTACGACGGCTTCCCGGCCTACTGCCGCAGCAAGTTCGCCCTCGCGGCCCACACCTTCGCCCTCGCCGGGGAACTGGCGGACACCGGCGTCGCGGTGAACGTCCTGCACCCGGCGACCTTCATGGACACGACCATGGTCCGCGAGGGCGGCGTCACCCCGTGGACCACGGTCGCCGACGGCGCCCCGGGGGTCCTGGCCCTGGCCACGGAGGACCGGGGCACGGGCCACTTCTACGACGGAACCCGCAGGGCACGGGCCCACGAGGAGACGTACGACCCGAAGACCCGGGCCCGGCTGGCCCAGATCACCGAGGACCTACTGACCGACGGATGGGGGCAGCGCCCCTAAGGGGCGCGGGGCTGTGTCGATATGCGGCTCCGCCGCGTGGGCGCGACCAGCCACGACGACGCCGCACCCGAACAACCTTCAGCCCGCCCCCAATGCCCTCTCCGCCTGCTCCACCAGCCCATCCGCCCCGCAGGTACGCGCCAGCGTCAACCCCCGATTCAGCTCGGACACCGACCGCGACAGAATCCCGTACTCGATACGGGCAGCCGCGTGCTCGTACTGACTCGGTGAGGACTCCAGCAACGTGACCGCCTGATGGGCGAGCCGCACCGCACGCTGCCCGGTCTCCAGCGCGGCGGCGCACCGCAGCGCCTCCCCGATCGCGGTGTCGGTGCCGAACCGCTCGGCGCGCCGGCGGACGTCCCCGGCGAGCAGGGCCGCACGGGCCGGGTCCTCGGTCGCGAGGGCGCGGGCGAGGTCGACCGCCCAGGGGACCATCACCGGGTTGAGGTGGCCGCGGACGGCCGCCGCCTTCTCCGCCTCCTCCAGTTCGTTGATCCCCTCGGCGGTGCGGCCCACCGCGAGCAGCAGTCGGCCGCGCACCGAGCGCGGGTCGGGCAGCACGATCGTGGACGGGTACGGCGGGGCGAAGCCGCACTCCTCGGCGATCTCCCACGCCTCGTCGACATGGCCGCGGCACAGCAGCACGTCGACCAGGTTGCAGGTGGCCGACCAGTACAGGGGCAGTCCGCGGCCGACGCGCTCGGCGAGCTGGAGGGACTTCCTGAGGGACTTCTCCGCCTCCTTCAGCTTGCCCCGGCGGCGCAGACCGAGGCCGAGGTAGGCGTGCGCGAGGGCGAGATGGCCGCCGCTCCAGCCGGCCGACTCGTAGGTGCGCAGGGCCTCGTTGAAGAAGGTGTCGGCGCGGTCGAGCCGGTCGGTGTAGGCGTAGGAGCTGGAGAGCATCATCAGCAGTTCGATGCCCCAGACCTGGTCGGTCCAGCCGAGTCCCGGGGCGAGGCCGCCGTTGACCAGGGCGCGGTCGCAGTACTCGACGACCTCCTCCGCGTTCTCCCCGCGGGTCACGGCGTCGAAGCCGCGCAGGATGAGCAGGGCCCGCTCGGCGTTGTCGCGGCCGGTGCAGGTCGCGGCGAGGGCGGCGAGCTGCTCGGAGCGGTTCGGGGAGATCGCCTCGCCCGCGTGCACGCACTCCCACATGAACTGCACGGCCTGCAGCCGCATCTTGGCCGGGCCCGGGGCGAGCCGGTTCGCCTCCGCCTCGACGGTGCGGACGGCCTCCTCCATCTGGTCGTTGTGCAGCAGGGCCTGGGAGAGGCGGTAGACGGCGTCGATCCGCAGGTCGCCCTCCAGACCGGGCATGGCGAGCGCGGTGCGCAGATGCTCGACGGTCCGGGCGGGCGCGGTGAGCAGGGTGGCGCAGCCGAGGTCGTACAGCACGCGCGCGTGGACGTCCGGGTCGGGCGGTTCGGCGAGGGCGCGCTCCAGACAGCGGCGGGCCGCGTCGGGGGCGCCGACCGCGAGGTGTTCGCCGGCCGCCCCGCGCAGCTGTTCGACGAGTTCCTGGTCGCCCTCGGGGTGGACCTGGATGAGGTGCCGGGAGGCGGCCGCGAGGCCCTTGCCCGCCTCGGTGACGATCTTGGCGGCGATGCCGTGCATCGCGGTGCGCAGGCTGGAGGGGATGCTGTCGTAGACGGCGCTGGCGATGAGCGGGTGGACGAACTCGAGGTCGCCCTCCGCGGCGGGCACGGCGGCCGGGTCGGGTTCGGTGAGGATGCGGGCGGTGCGCAGCAGGTCGGCGCAGCGCACGGCGGTGTCGCGGCCCATGACGGCGAGCCGGGACGCCTCGTCGATGGAGATGCCGACGCCGCCGAGGATGGCGGCCGCCATGGCGAACCGGGTGGCCTCCACCCCCAGTTCCTCCAGGCGGTCGACGAGTCCGCCGCCGCGGGCCGCCCGGTTCAGGGGCCGCAGTTCGGCGGCCGAGGCCTCGGTCGGGTCGAGGCCCTTGTCCTTGACCTTGGCGAGGAGTTCGACGGTGTCGTAGGGGTTGCCGTCGGTGACGGCCCACACCTCGCGGCAGAACGCGGCGTCCGCGTGTTCCCCGAGGGTGGCGCGGGTCAGGCCGGCGACGGAGGCCGGGGTGAGGGTGGTGATGCTGGTGACGCGGGGGCCGGCGGCCTCGCCGATCGCGTCGAGGTAGCGGCCCCGGTCGCCGCCCACCGCCTCGGGCCTGCGGGCCAGGACGACCAGGACGGAGAGGCGGTCGAGGCGGTCGGTGAAGGCGGCGAGCCAGCGCAGGGTCTCCTGGTCGGCCCAGTGCGCGTCGTCGATCAGCAGGACGAGCGGGTAGCAGCGGGTGGCCAGCCGGCTCACGGCGGCGACGAGTCCGTCGCACACGTGCTGCGGGTCGGCCGGGCCGTCGCCGGGTTCCGCTATGCCGAGCGCGGGGCCCGCGATGTCGTACCAGTCGCCGAGGTACTCGCGGGCCTCCTCGGACAGCAGCGACAGCAGCGCGGGCTGCAGCAGCTGCCGTACGACGTTGAAGGGGACGGACCTGAGTGTCTCGCCGCCGCGGGCCGACCAGACCGCGCAGCCCCGGTCCTCGGCGATACGGCGGGTCTCGGCCAGCAATGCGGTCTTCCCGACCCCGGCCTCGCCCCGGAGCACCAGCAGGTGACCCGAGGAGGACCGGTCGGCGCAGAGCGCGTCCACCGCCCGCGCGATGCCGGCGATCTCCTTCTCGCGCTCCCACAGGGAAGCCGAGGCGGCCCCCGCCGGCCGTGCCTCCGTCATCCCGCTACCTCCCCAAGTGTCGCCCGGACGACGTACAGAACTCGAGCGTAGCCGTCCGGAGGGCGCCGTGCAGACAGTCCGCGCAGGTCTTGCCTGCACGAGTGACACGGCGGACCCCGGCCCGGCCGGGCGGGCCTGCGTCGCGGCCACCGGAACGTCAACGCCGGGCGACGCGCACGGATTTGACGTCGAATTCACGCCAGCCGCGGCGCTCGGCGGGCGCGGCCCCCGCAACGGAATGCCCTCCCTCTCATCCGCCTTTCACCGATGCCTCATACGGTTAGGGCATGACGCAGGTGACTCCTCCCGGGTGGTACCCCGACCCGGGGCAGACAAGTGACGGTCCCGCCGCCGAGCGCTGGTGGGACGGCAAGGCGTGGACCGACCAGACCCGCCCCGTGGGCTCGGCCGCCGCATGGGGTCCGCAGGCGCAGGCGCCGACCGACGGCGCGTATGCGGCGTACCCGGCCTATCCGGCGTACCCGGCACCGCCGGAGGGCACGGGCCCGCGGCGCGGACTGCGCACGGGCATAGCCGTCGCGGCGGCGGTCGCGGTCCTCGCCAGTATCGGGGTGGGCGTGTACGCGCTGTCGAAGGACGACGGCGGCAGCGGCGGCAGCGGTACGGCGCAGGGGCCGGGCGGCCAGGGCGGACCGGGCGGCGGCGGCGGCCAGGGCGGACCGGGCGGCGGCTCGGGCGGATCGAGCGGCGGACCAGGCGGCTCCGGCGGCTCCGGCGGTTCGGGCGGGGCCTCTCCGTCCCCGCAGGAGTCCGAGGCGCCGAAGATCAAGAGCGGGTCGGTGACCGACGCGCTCAACGGGATCAGCATCCCGATCCCGAGCGGCTGGTACGGGCAGGAGGGCAGCTCCGGCGCGGCCGTGACGTCCGAGTCCTCGTACCAGTGCCCGGGCGACACCTCCAAGTCCTGCACCAAGGGCGGCGTGTACTCCTCGCCGGTCGAGCTGCTGGGCACCAAGGGCGACACGGCCGAGGAGGTCGCCAAGGCGGACATCGCCCAGAACGCGGAGCAGTCCTACGGCGGCGACACCTACGGCGAGATCACCTCGCACCAGGTGCTCGCCTCCAAGGCCGTGACCGTCGCCGGACAGAAGGGCTATCTGGTGCGCTGGAAGGCGGTCACCAGCAAGGGCGCCGACGGCTACGTGGAGTCGCTGGCGTTCCCGGCCCCGGCGGACAGCAAGCGGCTGGTGGTGCTGCGGTTCGGCGTGGACGCCGACCAGAGCGTGTCGGTCATCGACACGATCACGAAGGGGATCAAGGTCGCCTCGGGCGGCGGCAGCGGTACGAACGTGTGACACCCGTCGAGCGTTGATCGGCCGGGTGGGGCGCCCCTCCGCTCAAGGGGAACCCCACCCGGCCGGGGGGTGCGCGCCGCCCCCGTCCCCACGGTGCGGCGCGAGCAGGTCGCCGTCCGGTCATCCCGTGGGCGGCGGCCTGGGTCTTCTACGGTGACGGCCTGCGGAGCCCGAGCGCGGGCAGTACGGCGGCCTCCACGAACCGGACCAGGTAGTCCGGGTCGGCGAACTCGCCGTCGACGACGGGCCGGGCGCGGACGACGCCGAACATCTGGGCGGGGATGTACTCCAGCGCGGGGTGGTCGGCGGGGATCTCGCCCCGGTCGACCCCGCGCCGCAGAATCGTGCGCAGCGCCTCGATCTCGGGGTCGATCAGCGCCTCGCGCAGCGCCAGGGCGAGGTCCTCGTCGCCGTGGACCGCGTGCCCGAGGGCCTGCATCAGCTTGCTGTCGTGCAACGACCAGTGGCCCGTGGCCCGCGCGGCCTCGCACAGGTCGCCGGCGAGGGAGCCGGTGTCGATGCCGGCCAGCCGCCCGGTCCGGCGGGACCGCAGCGCGGCCACGACGAACTGGGGCTTGGTCTTCCACTGCCGGTAGAGCGTGGACTTGCTGCACCGGGTGGTGGCGGCCACGCCCTCCATGGTGAGCGCTTCGTATCCGCACTCGCGGATCTGTTCGAGGACGGCGTCGAAGAACTCCGCCTCACGCTCAGGCGTGATCTTGGAGCGGCGCGTTGCGGCGACCGGCTCCGGTCCCTCCGCGGCCTGCGACGTCATCGCCTCGTCCCCTTCTCTCGCTCGCTGTCCGTTCCAGTGTGTCGTATCTCAATCGATACGCAAGTGTACCGGTACTCGCGCGTATCGGTACAGTAGCGTATCGGTACGATGCCGTATCGATCGATCAAACGCACCACCGTCCAGTGAAGGGGCCGGGGGATGAATGCCCGCACCGAGCCTGAAGCAGCGGAGCCGGTCTCACCGGCACGGCCGCCCATAGTCAGGGAGCTCCTGCTCGTCGCAGGGCTCTTCCTCGTCTACAAGGTCGGGCGGCAGCTGGCCACGGGCCACACCGCGGAGGCCTTCCGCAACGCCGTTGACGTGTGGCACGCCGAACGGTGGCTCCACCTCCCCGGCGAGGGCGCGGTGCAGTCCCTGCTGCTGCACGGGGACGTCCTGGTCCGGGTCGCGAACACCTACTACGCGACCGTGCACTTCCCGGCCACGCTGGCCTTCCTGGTCTGGCTCTATCTGCGGCGCCCGGCGCACTACGTGTGGGCCCGGCGGGTGCTGGCCGCCGTCACCGCGGCCGCCCTGGTGCTGCATCTGACGTTCCCGCTCGCGCCGCCCCGGATGCTCGCGGCGGCGGGCCTGACGGACACCGCGCGGGTCTACGGTCCCTCGGTGTACGGGCCCCCGCAGACCGACCAGTTGTCGAACCAGTTCGCGGCGATGCCCTCGCTGCACTTCGGCTGGGCCCTGATGGTCGCCATCGGGCTGATCGCGGCGACCAGGTCGCGGTGGCGCTGGCTGTGGCTGCTGCATCCGCTGGTGACACTGCTGGTGATCGTGGGGACGGCGAACCACTACTGGCTCGACGCGATCGTGGCGGGCGCCCTGCTCGGCGCGGCGCTCGCGGTGATCCACGTGCCGGCGCGGACGGCGGCCCCGGTCGGCCCCGGCCGTCCGCGGCCGGTCCGGGCGAGGACCGGGGACCACGTCCTGGTGGGGGCGGGCCGATGAACGCCACCCTCGTCGCCGTCGTCCTCTCCCTGTTCTCGGCGGTCGCCTACGCGGCCGCGGCCGTCGCCCAGGAGCGGCTCGCCTCCCGCTCCCCCGGCGCCGGGCTGGCGCGCATGCTGGGCCGGGGCGCCTGGTGGGCCTCGGTGGGGCTGAACGCCTCGGCGGCGCTGCTGCACGTGGTGGCGCTGAAGTACGGTCCGCTGACCGTGGTGCAGCCGCTCGGCGCGCTGACGCTGGTGGCCGCGGTGCCGCTGGGCGCGCGGGTCGCGGGGCGGCGGGTCACCCCGGCCGAGTGGCGGGGCACCGCCTTCACCCTGGCCGGACTGGCCGCGATCCTGGTCACGGCCTCGGGCCCGGCCCCCGAGAACGCGCTGAGCGGCTCCGAGGCGATCGCGGTGGCGGGGACCACGGCGGCGGTCATCGGCCTGCTGGCCCGGCCCGGCACCCGGCCCGGACTGCGGCACGCGAGCGCGTCCGGCATCGTCTCCGGGGTCGCCTCGGCGCTCACCCAGACGGTGACGGTGGCGGCCACCGACCGCTCGGGCTCGCTGCTGAGCGTGCAGGTGATCGGGGTGGCGCTGCTGGTCGCGGCGTTCGCCACGGCCGGGCTGCTGCTGTCGCAGACCGCCTACCGGGGCGGGCTCGGCGCCCCGCTGGCGATGGTGACGCTGGCCAACCCCGTGGCCGCGGCGGCGATCGGGCTGGTCCTGCTCGGCGAACGCCTCCAGGGCGGTCCGGCGGGCGTCCTCCTCGCACTGGCGGGCGCGTCACTCGCCGGCTGGGGCGTGGTCCTGCTCTCCCGGGCCGCACCGCAGCCCCTGCCGCTCCACGACGAGGAGCACCCCGTGGCCGCCGTCCTGGCCCTGAGCCCGGAAACAGCCTCACCCGAACCGGCCATGCGGCCCCGCCCGACCTCGGAACCCGGACATCTGACGGCACGGTGAACGAGGGCGGAGCCAACGGGCCGAGTACGCGGCCACCGGGCCGAGTGCACGGGCACCGAGCCGAGTGCGCGGGCACCGAGCCGACGGGGCAGGCACCGGGCCGAGTGCACGGACACCGGGCCGACGGGGCAGGCACCGGGCCGAGTGCACGGACACCGAGCCGACGGGGCAGGCACCGGGCCGAGTGCACGGACACCGGGCCGAGTGCACGGGCACCAGGCAGGCATCGGGCCAACCGGACAGGCCTCGGGCCGACCGGACAAGCACCGGGCCGACCGGACAAGCACCGGGCCGAGTGCACGGACACCGGCCAGGCCTCGGGCCGACCGGACAGGCACCGGGCCGAATGCGCGGGCACCGGACAGGGCCCGGGCCGGCAGTCGTCCCCGGGCGCCCGTCGGCGGGTGCTCGGGGGGAGCCCGGTAACCAAGCGTCCCGGGTGCTCGCCGGTGTCCCGGCCGTGCGCCCGCGCCGAGCAGGCCTCCCGGGTGTGCGCCGGTGTTCCGGCGGTGCGGCCCCCCGCCACGGGCCGGAATGGCCGCCGCCTCTGCTGCCGGGCGGCGCGCCGGTCCGGTGGCCCCCGTGTCTACCGTGCTGCCGTCGGCGTCAGCCGAGGCCTCGGGCGTCCTGCTTCAGGGCCGTGTCCACCGTGAGGGCCGTTGCGACGACCAGGCTCAGCAGCGGTTCGGGGAGCTGGTAGTGGATCTGGAGGACGTAGTTGTCGGCGGTGGTGAACATCGTCTTGGCGAGGCCCTCCCAGGTCTTGGTGATCCGGGCGACCTCGTTCTCCGCGTGGTCGACGATGGCGAAGTTCCACGCCCGCCAGTTCTCCGCCTTGATCGCGCCGATCTGCTGACCGCCCGCGTTGATGGCGAAGTTGATCTTCCCGAAGACGTTCTGCTGGACGATCTCGCCGACCTGCTGTCCGTCCGGACGGGTCACGATCACCCGGGACTTGAATATCTTCGCCGGGCGGGTCAGCAGCAGCACGGGCTGACCGTAGGCGTCGCGGATCTCCAGCTTGTGGGTGAGGTACTGGTCGATGCTGGCGACGAACCGAATGATCTTGCGCAGGGCGCTCTGGCCGACCTGGACGACCGAGCCGAGCTGGTTGCCCTGCTGGTCCATGACCTTGTACTCGTTGGTCAGCTCGATGAGCTTGGCCTTCTGGTTCACCACCAGCACCGGCTCGCTGAACAGCGTGCCGCCGCCGGGGCCGCTCGAGGCGACCCCGGCCTGCTGCTGCACCTGGCGCTGGACGCGCGGATCGGGCCCGGCCGGCTGCGCCGGGATGCCCGGCGCAGCCTGGCCCGGCTGGTCGGCGTGCGTGTGCTCGGTCCACTGGGCGCCGTCCCAGTAGCGCAGCGTCTGGGCCGCACCGTGCGGATCCGGGTACCAGCCTGCAGGTGTGTTCGAATGCGTGGTCACCGGGGCACACTACCCCGAGCCCGCCGGGACCTGACCAGTCCCCACGAGCCGGTGTTCACGCCGCATTTACCCGCGCGCCGGGCTCTTTGCTACTCCGTGACGATCGCCGGGTCGCTGACGCCCGGGCACCCGTTCTCGACGTGTCCGGCGAACCGCCGTCCGAAGTCGGCGTCGACGTCGGCCGTGACGGTGAGGTCGTACCAGCGCCGGCTCCTGGTCAGGTCGGCAAAGTGGCGGACCACGGCGCCGGGGCGCACCCGCACGGACGTGGTGCGGCCGCCGTAGCCGTCGGCGAGCTTCAGCACGGCCGTGTGGGCGGTCTTGTTGGTGAGGGTGAGTTCGAGGCCCTCGCCGATGTGCCGGGCGATCGCCTCCAGCCCGGCCTCCTTGCCCCGGAAGGCGCGCAGGAACCCGTTGGGGCCGTGCACGGTCAGGTCGTAGGAGCCGCCGGAGGTGGCCGGGTTCCAGGTGTCGGAGACGGTCTTGCCCGAGCCGGTGGTGTAGCTCCACGGCCCGTCCGCGCGGTTGCCGGAGGTGACGAGGAAGGCGGCGCCGGCCTTCGCGCCGGAGGCGAAGGTGAGGGTGATCTCCCCGGCCGCGCCGTTCGCCGAACCGTCCACGAAGGGGGCGTACTTGAGCGGGCGGGTCGGGCGGTGGCCGCGCTCCTGCTTCGGCAGGACCGGGGTCGCGGGCGGGGTCGGGACGTAGTCCGGGTGGCGGTCCCTGTCCGGCGGCTCGTAGCCGTCGGTGCCGGGCAGGGAGACCGGGCGGGTGTCCTTGCGGCCGAAGTCGAACGCGGCGGTCAGGTCACCGCAGACCGTGCGCCGCCACGGCGAGATGTTCGGCTCGTGGACACCGAAGCGGCGCTCCATGAACCGGATCACCGAGGTGTGGTCGAAGGTCTCGGAGCAGACGTAACCGCCCTTGCTCCAGGGGGAGACGACCAGCATCGGCACGCGCTGGCCGAGTCCGTAGGGGCCGGCGACATGGCCGCTGTCGCCCTTGAACACGTCCGGACCGGTGTCGACGGTGGACCGGCCCTGCGCGGCGGAGGCGGGCGGGAACGCCGGGACCATGTGGTCGAAGAAGCCGTCGTTCTCGTCGTAGGTGATGAACAGGGCCGTCTTCGCCCACACCTTCGGGTCGGAGGTGAGGGCGTCGAGGACCTGCGCGACGTACCAGGCGCCGTAGTTCGCGGGCCAGTTGGGGTGTTCGGTGAAGGCCTCGGGGGCGACGATCCAGGAGATCTGCGGCAGCCTGCCGCCCTGGACGTCCGCCTTCAGCTGCTCGAAGAAGCCCTCGCCCCTGCGGGCGTCGGTGCCGGTGCGGGCCTTGTCGTAGAGGGGGTCGCCGGGCTGGGCGTTCTGGTACTGGGTGAAGTAGAGCAGCGAGTTGTCGCCGTAGTTGCCGCGGTAGGCGTCCTGGATCCAGCCCCAGCTGCCGGCCTTGTCCAGGCCGTCGCCGACGTCCTGGTAGATCTTCCAGGAGACGCCCGCCTTCTCCAGCCGCTCGGGGTACGTCGTCCAGTTGTAGCCGACCTCGTCGTTGCCGAGGACCGGGCCGCCGCCCTTGCCGTCGTTGCCGGTGTAACCGGTCCACAGGTAGTAGCGGTTGGGGTCGGTCGAGCCGATGAAGGAGCAGTGGTAGGCGTCGCAGATGGTGAAGGCGTCGGCGAGCGCGTAGTGGAACGGGATGTCCGCGCGGTTGAGGTACGCCATCGTCGTGGCGGACTTGGCGGCGATCCAGCCGTCGTACTTGCCGCCGTGGAAGGCGGCGTGGCCGTCGTTCCAGCCGTGCGGGAGGTCCTGGAGGAAGGCCATCCCCAGGTCGTCGGCGTCGGGATGGAAGGGCAGGACGTCCTTGGTGCCGTCGGACTGGTGCCACACCGACTTGCCGTTCGGGAGCGTCACCGGGCGCGGGTCGCCGAAGCCGCGGACGCCTCTCAGCGTGCCGAAGTAGTGGTCGAAGGAGCGGTTCTCCTGCATCAGGACGACGATGTGCTCGACGTCCTCGATCGACCCCGTGCGGTGGTTCGCGGGCAGCGCCGCGGCACGCTCGATGCTGCCGGAGAGCGCGGTGAACGCGGTGGTGGCGCCCGCGAGTTGGAGGAAGCGGCGCCGGTTGACCTCGGACATGGGTGAGGGACCTCTCGTGCGGAAGGCGTGTCTCACGTGACGGGAAGCGAGTGTTCCAAGGGCATCGAACGGCGCGGAAGGGTGCGGTGGCGTCCGCGTGAAGGTCGCCGGTACGCGAGATGTGCAGCGGATCAAAGGCCCCCCAAGACCCGGGCCCTACTCCCTTAGGGTGACGCGATTCCGGCCTGATCCGGGCCGCCGCTCGCGGTATGGACCACTGGCGGTTCGACCGGCCGGCCAAGGGGTCCGGCCGTGTGCCGCCCGAGGCCACGACCAGCACATGAAGCGCTTGCATCCGTCGTGCCCCGCGAGCACCTCAGATGGAAAAACACATGATTCGGTTGTGTGCCGAATCACCGGAGCAAGCGCACTTTTCCGTCATGTTCCGCAGCAAGATCACAAAACCCGCACAGACTCCTCACTATGTTCATTCGCGACGGATGCGGCGACGACCGGCCTCGGAGGGGGAGCCGGCGTTCCGCAAGGGGGTGCGTCAGCTCCACGGGAGCGGTGCTCACCCCTGCCCGGGGAGGGGAACTTCACCGCATGAAGCGGACCACACGCACCACCGCGCTCACGGTGGGCGCGCTCATCGCCGCGCTCGGCCTGCCCACCGGCACGGCTCGTGCCGACGCCACCACACCACGCGTCGACCTGCGGGTTCTCGTGGTGAGCGACGGCGGCCCGGCCACCGGCGCCATCGCGGCTGAACTGACGGCGGCGGGGACGCCGTACACCGAGATCGACCTCACCCGGCCCGGCCGGCAGGTGATCGACGCGGCCTTCCTCGCCGACACCGTCGACGGCCGGCCCCGCGCGAGGTTCCAGGCGGTCGTGCTGCCCAACGACAACCCGTTCGCGGCCGGTTCGGCGGAGATGGCGGCCCTCGCCGCCTACGAGCAGACCTACGGCATCCCCCAGGTCGACGCCTACACCTACGCACGTCCGGAAGCGGGTCTGCAGTACCCGGTGCACGGCGGCTACTCCGGCAGCCTCGACGGGGTGCGGGCCTCGGTGACCGCCGCCGGGCGGACCGGACCGTTCGGCTATCTCGACGGGACGGTGCCCTTCGAGGACAACGACCCTTCCGTCGGCGAGAGTTACGCCTATCTGTCGACGCCCGCGGCGGGCGCCGACTTCACCTCCTACGTCGACGCGCCCGTCCCCGGGCAGTCGACGCGGGGCTCACTGGTGGGCGAGTACCGGCACGACGGGCGGCGCGAACTGGTCGTCACCTTCGTCTACAACCAGTACCAGCAGCAGTTCCGGCTGCTGGCCCGCGGCATCGTGGAGTGGATGACCGGCGGGGTCCACCTCGGCGCCTCCCGCAACTACTTCGCCGTGCACGTGGACGACGTGTTCGCCGCCGACGACCGCTGGAACACCACCCTCGACTGCACCCCGGGCGACGTCGACTGCACCGACCCCGGCGCCACCCCCGACCCGATCCGGATGACCGCCGCCGACGTCGACCACGCGGTGACCTGGCAGAACAGCAGGAACTTCACCCTGGACCTGGCCTACAACGCGGTCGCCACCGTCGACACCCGCGCGCAGAACAACGGCGCCGACCCGCTCGCCGACCGACTCCTCGCCGACAAGGACCGGTTCCGCTGGATCAACCACACCTACACACACGCCTTCCTGGGCTGTGTGCAGGACACCACGGTGGTGCCGTGGAAGTGCGCCACCGACGCCGACGGCGCCACGCAGTGGGTGAGCCGTACGGAGATCTCCGACGCGATCGCCGACAACCGCGCCTGGGGCCAGGCCAACGGACTCCCCCTGGAGGCCGACGAGTTGGTCACCGGCGAGCACTCCGGCCTGAAGGTGCTGCCGCAGCAGCCCGTGGACAACCCCAACCTCGCACCCGCCCTCGACGACAACGGCATCGGCTGGCTCGGCTCCGACAACTCCCGTGAGCCCGACCGGCGTCGGCTCGGCGCCGCCACCACCGTCCCCCGCCACCCGATGAACGTCTTCTACAACGCGGGCAGGGCGGCCGAGCAGATCGACGAGTACAACTGGATCTACACCAGCCGGGCCCAGGGCGGCAGCGGCGTCTGCGAGGACAACCCCGCCACCACCACCTGCCTCACGGCCCCGCTGGATCCCGCCACCGGCTACGCCGACCACATCGTGCCGATCGAGACCCGCACCGCCCTCGGACACGTCCTCGCGAACGACCCCAAGCCGCACTACATCCACCAGTCGAACCTCGCCGAGGACCGCCTCGCCTACCCCGTCCTCGACGGTGTCCTCGACGGCTACCGCGCCCTGTTCGCCGACGACACCCCGGTGGTCAACCTGCGGATGAAGGACATCGGCACCGAACTCGAGCGCCGGACCGCCTGGCAGGCCGCCGTGCGCGACGACCGGGTGACCGCCTACCGCGTCGGCGACACCGTCACCGTCGAGGCACCCGACGGCGTGGACGTCACCGCGACCCTGCCCAGCGGCACCACCCTGGCCGGCGCCGCCTTCGGCACGGCGTACGCGGGCGGGGTGTCCGGCTGGACGCCCTCCGCCGGCACTCCCCTCACCCTCACCCTGCCGGCCTCCGCCGCGGCCCCGGCCGCCGACACCTCCGAGACGCTCACGGCCACCCGGCCCGCACCGGACACACGGGTCCCGGCGGGCGTGACCGAACAGGTCCCGTACACCGCGGACAACTGAACGGCGCACCGACCGACGGACGGAACCGACCGCCGCGAGCCCGCGGCACGGACCCACCGGTGAGCCCCGAGAACGGGGCTCACCGGGCACGAACCACCCCACACCTCGGCCGTGGAGCCCACCGATGCACGTTCCCCACGGCGCGCGCCGCTCCGGCGCGACGCGCGTCACCCTGCTCACCGAAGGCACCTACCCGCACAGTCACGGCGGCGTGAGCGTCTGGTGCGACCAGCTCGTCCAGGGCATGCCCGACATCGACTTCGACGTCATCGCCGTGACCGGCACCGGACGCGAGTCCCTCGCCTGGGACCTGCCCACCCATGTCACGCGCGTGCTGTCCGTCCCCATGTGGGGCGACCCGCCCGCCGGCCGGGCGCCCCGGGGCCGCGCCCGCACCCGACTGGCCACCGCCTACGAGGAGTTCCTCACCGCGCTGCTCGACCCGCGCGCCGAGGGCGGCTTCGCGCCCGCCCTGTACACGATGGCGCGGGCCGCGGCGGACGGGGCGCTCAGCCCCTTCCTCTGCGGCGACCGGGCGATCGCGATCCTCACGTCGGTGTGGAACCGGCCGGGCCTCGCCGTGCGCGAGGCGGGCCCGACCCTGCACGACGCGCTCACCGCGACCGCCCTCCTGGAACACGCCCTGCGCCCGCTCGCCGCACCCGCCCCCGAGACCGGGGTGGCGCACGCGGTCAGCGGCGGAGTCGCCGTCCTGCCGGGCCTCGCGGCACTCCAACGGCACGGTGTGCCCCTGCTGTTGACCGAGCACGGCGTGTATCTGCGCGAGCGCTACCTCGGCTACCGCACCGCGCCCTACCGCTGGCCGGTGAAGGCGGTCGTCCTCGGCTTCTTCCGGCTGCTGGCGGAGGAGACCTACCGGCGGGCCGCGCTGATCACCCCGGGCAACCGCTACAACCGGCTGTGGGAGGAGGAGGGCGGCGCCGCCCCGGAGTCGATCCGCACCGTCTACAACGGCGTGGACCCGGCCGCGTTCCCGCCCGCCGGACCCGAGCCCGGGGACCTCACCCTGAGCTGGGCCGGCCGGGTCGACCCGATCAAGGACCTGGAGACCCTGATCCGGGCCTTCGCGCTCGTCCGGGCCGAACTCCCCGACTGCCGCCTGAGGTTGTTCGGCGGCACCCCGCGCGGCGGAGAGGCCTACCGGGAGCGCTGCGAGGCGCTCGCCGCCGAGCTGGGACACGCGGACGCCGTGACCTTCGAGGGCCGGGTCGACGACATCAAGGACGCCTACGCGGCCGGCAACGTCGTGATGCTGTCCAGCATCAGCGAGGGCTTCCCGTTCACGCTGATCGAGGCCATGTCGTGCGGGCGGGCCACCGTCTCCACCGACGTGGGCGGGGTACGGGAGGCGGTCGGCGACACCGGGCTCGTGGTGCCGCCCCGCGACCCCCGGTCGATGGCCTCGGCCGCGCTGGAGCTGCTGGGCGACCCGGCGCGCCGCCGCAGCATGGGCGAGGCGGCCCGGCTGCGGGTGATCGAGCAGTTCACCCTGCGCCAGACCATCGACACCTTCCGCGCCATCTACCTCGAACTGCCCACGCTGGAGCGGGAACCCGCGGGGATAACCAAGGCCATACCCAAGGCCATGACCACGACCACGGCCATGACCACAGCCGTGCCTGCGGCGGCTTCGGTGCCGCCCCAGCCGGTCTCGCCGGTCGCGCCGGTCGGCACGGTGGCCGGATGAGCGGGCCGATCTCCCTGGAGCCCGGCGGGTCCGAGCAGGACACGCTGGCGCTGCGGCTCGCCGAGACCCGCCCGCCGCGCCGCCGGCCGCGCTGGGCCTCGGACGAGACCACGCTCGCCATCCGGCTGCCCCGGCAGGGCCCCGACGAGGAGGCGGTGAGCCTGCTGGCCGCCGAGCTCGCCGACCGCGTCGGGCCCGCCGTCCACCCGTACGAGGTGGCCGCGCTGCTGGAGGCGGAGGGCCTGTCGGCCGCCCTCATCAAGGCGCGCTACGGCCACCCCAGTCTGTTCTCCCTCGCCGCCGCGCTGTACGAGCGGGTGCCGAGGACCTTCCCGGAGCCCGCTCCGGCCGCCGACGTATGGCGCCCGGACACCGTGCGCTGTCTGCTGCGGGGCGTGCTGTTCGCCCTGCCGGGGCTGGCCTATCTGCTCACCCGTCCGCTGTGGAACGCCGCGGACCACGCCCCCGCGCTGATCGTCGCGGGCCTGGTCTCCTGGGCCTGGGGGCAGGCGCTCGGCCACCGGGCCCACTTGCGCAGGGCGACCGGGCGGCGCGAGGCGGGCCGTACGCTGCTCACCGGCGCGCCCGTCGGCGCCGCCCTGGCCACGGCGGCGGCCGTGCCGCTCGCCGGGAGCGTGCCGGTGCTCCTGGCCGTCGCCGCGCAGTCCCTGTATCTGGCGGCGGCGGGCGTCCTGCTGGTGCTGGCGCGGGAGCGGCTGCTGCTGGCCGCGCTCTCCCCGCTGATCGCGGGCGCCGTCGTCCTGCCGTGGTGGGAACCGGGCGGGCCGCTGCGGACCGGGCTGCCGGCGCTGGCCCTGCTGGGCACGCTCGCCGTGACCGCCCTGGCGCTGCGTACGGCCCTCGCCGCGCCGGCCGCGCCCGACGGGCCCCTCCCGCGTCTCGCGTGGTCGCTGCCCTACGGACTGTTCGGGCTGGCCGCCGGGGTGCTGGTGCTGCTGGAGGGGCGCGCGGAGCCGTACGCGGTGATCGTGCTCACCGTCAGCATGGGGCTCGCGGAGTGGCTGCTGTACCGCTACCGTGGTCTGTCGGTGGCGGCCCTGCGCGCCACCGCGACCCCCGCCGGGTTCCTGCTGCGCTCGGCCGGCATCCTCGCCGTCTGTCTGCTCGCCTATCTGCTGCCGCTGGTGCCCGCGGCCCTGGTCACCGGGTCCGCGCCGACCGCGCTGCTGCTGCTCGCCGCCGCGCTGTGGACCGCCCTGCTGCTGCAGGCGTTCGGCGCCGCCTGGCCGTCGGCCCTCATCTGTCTCACCGCCGCCGGGGGCGCCGGGGCCGTCGCCCTCCTCGGCCTGCCGCCGGGCCCGGTCGAGGCGCTCTGTCTGGCCTCGGGGGCCGCCGCGCTCTGTCTGACGGCGTACGCGCTGTGGCAGCTCGGCCGCCCCGCGCCGCACGCCTGAGCGCCGCACGCTCTCCGGGCCACGCGCCCTTCACCTCCCCCACGCTGCCGTCACCCGCCCCCACACACACATCGAACCCATCGGAAGGACACCGGAGTTGACCTCCACACCGCTCGCCGCCGTCACCGGAGCCGAGGGCTTCATCGGCTCGCATCTCACCGAGGCGCTGGTCGCCTCGGGGCACCGAGTGCGGGCCATGGCCCAGTACAACTCGTTCTCCTCGTACGGCTGGCTGGAGACCCTGCACCCGGACGTCCTCGACCAGGTGGAGATCGTCCTGGGCGACGTCCGGGACCCGGGCTCGGTGCGCGGCCTGCTCGAAGGGGCCGACACGGCCTACCACCTGGCCGCGCTGATCGCGATCCCGTACTCCTACCGGGCGCCGCACAGCTATGTGGACACCAACGTCACCGGCACGCTGAACGTGCTGGAGGCGGTGCGCGCGCTGGGCACGCCCCGGCTGGTGCACACCTCCACGAGCGAGACGTACGGCACCGCGCAGACCGTGCCGATCACCGAGGACCACCCCATCAACACCCAGTCCCCGTACGCCGCTTCGAAGGCCGGCGGGGACCGGCTGGCCGACAGCTACCACGCCAGCTTCGACACCCCCGTGGTGACGCTGCGGCCGTTCAACACCTTCGGGCCGCGCCAGTCGATGCGCGCGGTCATCCCGACCGTCATCGGCCAGGTGGCCGCCGGGGAACGCACGATCACCCTCGGCGATCTGCGGCCCACGCGGGACTTCACCTTCGTCAGGGACACCGCGCAGGCGTTCCTGGCCGTCGGCACCGCGCCCGCCGGGCAGGTGGTGGGCCGCACCTTCAACGCCGGCACCGGCGGGGAGATCTCCGTCGGCGACCTGGTCCAGCTGATCGGCAAGGTCATGGACACCGCCCTCGACGTCCGCGAGGACACCGCCCGGATCCGGCCGGCCAACTCCGAGGTGATGCGGCTGGTCGCCGACGCGAGCCGGCTCGCCGCCGCCACCGGCTGGCAGCCCGCGCACACCCTGGAGGAAGGCCTCGCGCACACCGTGGAGTTCTTCCGCGACCCGGCCCACCTGACCCGCTACAAGACCGGCATCTACAACATCTGACCGTCCGGTACGTCCCCACACCCGAAGACACGAAGGAGGAGTCCCGTGCACGCAGTGATCCTGGCCGGCGGCAAGGGCGTCCGGCTGCGGCCCTACACCACCGCGCTGCCCAAGCCGCTGGTCCCCATCGGCGACCAGCACGCCATCCTGGAGATCGTGCTGCGCCAGCTGGCCACGGCCGGCTTCACCGGCTGCACCATCGCCATCGGCCATCTCGGCGAGATCATCCGGGCCTACGTCGGCGACGGCGCCGCCTGGGGCCTGAAGATCGACTACGCCACCGAGGAGAGCCCGCTGGGCACTCTCGGCCCGCTGCTCACCCTGCGCGAGCGGCTGCCCGAGTCGTTCCTGGTCATGAACGGTGACGTCCTGACCGACCTCGACTACGCGGACGTCCTCAGGACGCACCGCGCCTCGGGGGCGCCGCTGACCATCGCCACGTACGCCCGGAAGGTGCGCATCGACTTCGGGGTGCTGACCACCGACTCCTCGAAGGTGGTCGCCTTCACCGAGAAGCCCAGCATGGACTACCGGGTCTCGATGGGCGTCTACGGTCTGTCCCGCTCGACGCTGGAGGGCTACACCCCCGGACTGCCGCTCGGCTTCGACGAGTTGGTCCTCGATCTGATTCAGGCTCAGAACAAGCCGCAGGCCTACGAGTTCGACGGCTACTGGCTGGACATCGGGCGCCCCGACGACTACGACCGCGCCAACGCGGAGTTCACCACCCGCAAGTCCCATCTCCTCAAGGGAGCCTGAGCACCCGATGCGCATTCTCGTCCTGGGCTTCACCGGCTATCTCGGAGCCCATGTCGCCGACCGGCTGCGGGCCCTGCCGGGCGCGCTGGTCCTCGGCGCCGGCCGCTCCCCGGGCGCGGACCACGAGGTCGACCTCGCCTCGGTCCGTCCGGCGGAGCTGGCCAAGACCCTGGCCCTGGCCGCGCCCGACGCGGTGGTCAACTGCGCGGGCGCGACCGGCGGCGACGCCGTGACCCTCGCCGAGGTCAACGCCCGTGGCCCGGCCGTGCTGTGCGCGGCGCTGCGGGAGGCGGCGCCGGGGGCCCGGCTGGTGCATCTGGGCTCGGCCGCCGAGTACGGTCCGGGCATCGCGGGCAGCCCGGTCACCGAGTCCGACCCGACCTGCCCGGCCGGTCCGTACGGCGCGACCAAGCTCGCGGGCACGGCGGTGGTGACCGCGTCCGGCCTGGACGCGGTGGTGCTGCGGGTGGGCAACCCGGTGGGGCCGGGGGCGCCGCCCGCCGGACTGCCGGGCCGGCTGGCCGCCCTGCTGCGGGAGGCGGGCCGGGACCCGGACGCGGTGCTGCGGCTCGGCGATCTGTCCTCGTACCGCGACTTCGTGGACGTACGGGACGTGGCGCACGCGGCCGAGCTCGCGGTCACCGTCCCCGGCCCGCTGCCGCGGATCCTGAACGTCAGCGCGGGCCGCGCCGTCCCGGTGCGCGAGCTGGTGCTCGGGCTGGCCGCGCAGGCCGGCTTCCGGGGCCGCGTCGAGGAGACCACGGGGGGCGGACGCTCGATCCGCTCGGGCGAGGTGTCCTGGCAGTGCTCCGACGTCACGGCCGCCGAGCGAGCCCTGGGCTGGCGGCCCGCGCACACCCTCGACGAGGCGCTCGCCGCGCTGTGGGAAGGCGACGGCACGCCGTGAGCCTGCTGATTCCGCTGTACGTGCACCCCGCCGAGGATCCGGGCGCCTGGCACCGTCTGATCCAGGGCGCGGGGCGCACGTACGGCGTGATCCTCAACCCCGCGAACGGGCCCGGTCGGGGCCCCGACCCCGCGTTCGCCGCGGCGGCCGGGGCCCTTCGGGAGGCGGGCGCGCGCGTCCTCGGGTACGTCGACACCGACTACGGGGTGCGTGAGCGGGCCGCCGTGGTGGCCGACGTACGCCGGCACCAGGAGTGGTACGCGGCCGACGGCTGCTTCCTCGACCAGGTGACGGCGACCCCGGACGCGCTGCCCGCCTGCCGCCGGCTGGTGAAGAGCGTGCGCCGCTCGGGCGCCGGGACGGTGGTCCTCAACCCCGGGGTCCACCCGGCGCCCGGCTACGCCCGCCTCGCCGACCTGACCGTGACCTTCGAGGGCCACTGGTCCACGTACGTCTCGGCGTTCACCCGCCCGGACTGGACCACCCGGCACGCGCCCGAGCGACTCTGCCATCTGGTGTACGGCGTCCCCGAGGCGCTGGTACCGCTCGCGGTGCGCACCGCGGGTGAGCGGGGCGCCGCGGTGTCCGGTCCCGTCACGGGAGAACTGCCCAATCCCTGGGGTGAGTTGACCCCCGCACTGAGCGGAACACAACGATGAGGTACACGGTACGAGCGATCCTGCTGGCCGGCGCGCTGGCACTCGCGGGCTGCTCCGCAACGGGGGGCGGGGACGACGGCACGCCGCCGGCCTCCGGCTCGCCCTCCGGTACGGCGGACTCGTCGGCCGGGGAGCTGTGGCGGCCCCGGCCGGGGCTGGCCTGGCAGTGGCAGCTCAACAGCAGGGTCGACCCGTCGGTGGACGTGCCGGTCTACGACATCGACGGCTTCGAGAACACGGCCGCGGACGTGGCCCGGCTGCACCGGGACGGACGCAAGGTCATCTGTTACGTCAACGTCGGCGCGTGGGAGGACTTCCGGTCCGACAAGGACGACTTCCCCAAGGCGGTGCTGGGCAAGGAGAACGGCTGGGCGGGCGAGCGCTGGCTGGACATCCGGAAGATCTCCGTGCTGCGGCCGATCATGGCGCGGCGCTTCGACATGTGCCGCGCCAAGGGCTTCGACGCGGTGGAACCGGACCTGGTGGAGGGCTACGGCAACACGACGGGCTTCCCGCTCACCGCCCGCGACCAGCTCCGCTACAACCGGATGATCGCCGAGCTGGCGCACGCACGCGGGATGTCGGTGGGCCTCAAGAACGACCTGCCGCAGATCCCCCAGCTCCTCGCCCACTTCGACTTCGCGGTCAACGAGGAGTGCGCCCAGTACGGCGAGTGCGCGCGGCTCACCCCGTTCATCGAGGCCGGGAAGGCGGTCTTCCACGTGGAGTACGCGGAGCCCACGAGCAGCTTCTGCGCCGAGTCACGACGGCTGAAGCTGTCGTCGATGCAGAAGAAGCTGGAGCTGGGGGTGTGGCGCAAGCCCTGCTGAGCCGGGGGGCGCCCGCTGCTGACGCTCCTCGGTTCGTACAGTTTCCCGCCAACGCGGCCGGAAGGCAGACTTGTTGAGCGTTCGCCTCCCGGGGATACTTCTACAGAACTGTAGACGACCTGGAGAGAGAGCAGACCCGTATGTTCGGCATGAGCGAGCTGGCCCTGATCCTGGTCGTCGTCATCGCGATCCTCGCGATCAGGAAGCTGCCCGAACTGACCCGCTCGGCGGGCAGGGCGACCCGCATCCTCAAGAGCGAGGCGAGGTCCCTGAACGACCGGGACGACGCCGCGCCGCGTCCCTGACCGGCGTCTGCCCCGGTCAGTCGTCCGAGTCGGGCTTGTTGCCCGCCGCCGCGTAGGCCTGGGTGGGGGTCATGGGGACGCCATTGAGGGCGACCGTCTTGAAGGGGCTGACCTCGGCGCAGGTCTTGGCCTCGTCGGCGGTCTGGGCGTGGGCGTTGGAGACGGCGGCCTTGGTGTCGGCGGGCGCGGGCGAGGAGGTGCCGCCGGGGTAGGTGGTGCCGCTCGGCCAGTCGCTGCCGATGACCAGGGTGAGGCCGGTTCCGCCGCCCTGCTTCAGATGCGAGGACGGCAGGCCGAGGGTCTTCGCGGCCGTCTGCGCCGCGCCCTTCCGGCCGGTGCCGTAGGTGAGGGTCGTGGTGGTCGCCGGGCTCGGGGCGTTGGCGGTGGTCGTGCCGGAGTCGAAGCCCGCGTCGGTGAGGGCGCCGGCGACGGCGGAGGCGCGGCCGGTGATGGTCGTGCCGTTCTCCACGGTGACGGCGACCTCGGACGCGGGGACCGCCGAGGCGGTGGCCGTCGCCTTGGCCGTCGCGGAGGCCGCCGCCGACTTCTTGCCGGAACCGGTGGTGAGCGACTGGTCGCCCGCGATGGTGGAGAAGAGGGTCTTGGCGCCGGTGCCCACCACGACCCGGTCGCTGTCCGACGGATCGGGGGCCGTCTGCATGGTGGTGAACGTCATCCGCCTGGTGGGGACCTTGTTCAGGTCGGCCGCGAGCCCGATCAGCTTCTTCACGCTGCCGAGGCCGTCGTCCACGGTGAGCGCCTTGGTGGCGGCGTCGGCGAGGCTGTAGACCGCGGTGGGGTCGGTGAGGGTGCCCGCGCTCTTGAACTTGCGGATCATCGCGCTGAGGAAGATGTGCTGGGAGACGGTACGGCCGAGGTCGCTGCCGTCGCCGAAGCCGTGCCGTGAGCGGACGAACTCCAGGGCCGCGACACCCTTGAGGGTGTGGGTGCCCTTGGACAGCTTCAGATGCGAGTAGGTGTCGTACACGTTGGCGTTCACGCACACGGAGACACCGCCGACCGCGTCGGACATCTTGACCACGCCGGAGAAGTCGAGCTTGACGAAGTGGTCGATGGGGATGCCGGTGAGCTCGTGGATGGTGGACACCTGGCAGGCCGGGCCGTACTGGAGGGCGCTGTTGATCTGGCCGTAGTAGCCGGACGTGGACTGCCCGGTCCCACTGTCCTTGCAGGCCGGGACGTTCGTCATGGTGTCGCGCGGGATGCTCATGACGGTGGCGTTGGAGCGGTCGGCGGATATGTGGACCACCATCTGCACGTCCGCGTTGCCGTTGCCGGACTGCACCCCGGTCTGCGAGCAGCCGCCGCCCAGTTTGCAGTCCGCCTTGCTGGTACGGCCGTCCGAGCCCATGACCAGGATGTTGATCGGGGTGCGGCCGAATGCGTCGGCCTTCTCCTTGCCGCCCTTGCCGTCGATCGAGACGCTGTTGATGTTGCTGTTCAGGTGCTGGTAGAACCACCAGCCCGCACCGGCCGTCGCCAGCACCAGGACCGCCAGGCACAGCCCGGCGATCCGCAGCAGGCGTCTGCCGCGGCGCACCGGACGGCCCCGGCGCGTCCCGCGGCCGCCGCCGCGCCCGCGGGAGGCCGCCCGTGCCGCGGCGCGCCCGCCCGTCGGAAGCGGTTCGTCGAGCCCGGTCGCGCGCTGCCCGGGCACCCTGCCGGTGCGGCTGCGCGTGGCCTGGCCGGCCGGACCGTCCCACGGGTCGCTCATTCACCACTCCTACGAACGGTCGGACAGATGCACAGAGGTAGAGGCGGCAATCAAGATCGAGGTTGCTTGCGTAGTTGCGCAATCTAACAAAGCCCTGGCCAGAGCAGTCCGGATCCTGGGCGAATTCACAGGTGAGGGATGTCATGCAACCTGGGGGAGGGATTCCCCGTCCGGGGGGCGGTCGGCCGCCGGGGGCTGGCGTCAGCCGCAGGGGCCGGTCAGCCGCCAGGGGCCGGTCGACGGCCAGGGGGCTGGCGTCAGCCGCAGGGGGCGGTTCGGACGCCGGGGAGCGGTCGGCCGCCGGGGGCCGGCGTCAGCCGCCGGGAGCGGTTCGGACGCCGGGGGGCAGTTCGGACGCCGGGGGGCAGTTCGGACGCCGGGAGGCGGTTCGGACGCCGGGGGGCAGTTCGGACGCCGGGAGGCGGTTCGGACGCCGGGAGGCGGTTCGGACGCCGGGAGGCGGTTCGGACGCCGGGAGGCGGTTCGGACGCCGGGAGGCGGTTCGGACGCCGGGAGGCGGTTCGGAC
>NZ_JBEXXE010000040.1:0-11743 GCF_040630255.1 Streptomyces sp. NPDC005820 | reverse complement strand
GGTGTCAGTCGCCGGGAGGCGGTGTCAGTCGCCGGGGGCGTGCAGTCGTCGTACCGGTGTGGTGGTCCGGTGTGAGCGGGCGGTCAGTTGGCCGACCATCACGCGCACCACGGTGACGACGTCCGGGTCGTCGACGTAGTACACCTGGCGCCGGCCCTCACGGCGGGAGCCCACGAGTCCGGCGAGCTTCAGCTTCGCCAGATGCTGGCTGACCGCGGGGAGCGCGCCGCCGACGCGGTCGGCGAGGCGGGTGACGTCGCTCTCGCCCTGGGACAGGGCCCACATGAGATGCAGCCGGGCCGGAGCGGCGAGGAGTCCGAACGCGGCGGCCGCCTCGTCGAGCACCTCGGCGGACGGGTCCTCGAAGCGATCGACGCTGGTTGCCACAGCCCTCTCCCGTCCCCTCCGCGTCACCACCGACGCACGCCCGGGTACCCAGTGTAGGCGTCGGCACGGGCACCGGAAGCCGCCGAAGGAGCCGTCTCCGCTTGGCGGTTTGCGCAATGTCCTGAATGAGTGACAGAACCGCGACGACTCAGGCGCAGTGGCCTGTGCGGGCTCGCCCCGCCCTCCATGTCATCTTTAGGCTTGCGCAAATACGCAACCCACCATGCGGAACGGGTGTCACCCGACCGACCCGACTGGAGACATGACGACATGGGCATCATCGGCTGGATCATCCTCGGCCTGTTCGCCGGAGCCATCGCCAAGGTCCTGCTGCCCGGCCGCGACCCGGGCGGCCTGATCGGCACCACGCTCATCGGCGTCGCGGGGGCCTTCGTCGGCGGCTGGCTCTCCTCCCGCTTCCTCGACCGCCCGGTGGAGAACCAGTTCTTCGACCTCTACACCTGGGGCGCGGCCATCGGCGGCTCCCTGGTCCTCCTCGTCGCCTACCGCCTGCTGTTCGGCAACTCGCGGAGCTGAGCGGCGCCGCCGTGGTGCCGGTGGTGAACCTTTCGGAAACAACGGGAACTTGTCCGACCACCCGTAAGTTTCTACGTTGTTGTAGATATTGAAGGGTTGACGGCCGCACCCGGAGCGGCCGGCCCCGACCGACCGTATGGAGTTCTCATGGCCCTGTGGGACCGCATCAAGGAATCCGCGTCGACGATGCAGACACAGCTCGTGGCGAAGAAGAACGACCTCAAGAGCGGCGCCTTCCGCGACGCGAGCATGGCGATGTGTGCCCTGGTCGCCGCCGCCGACGGCACCATCGACCCGTCCGAGCGGCGCCGTGTGGCCCAGCTCATCGCCACCAACGAGGTGTTGCAGAACTTCGACGCCACCGATCTGCAGCGCCGTTTCGACGACAACCTGAACAAGCTGACCGCCGACTTCGACTTCGGCAAGGTGAGCGTGCTCCAGGAGATCGCCAAGGCCAAGAAGAAGCCCGCCGAGGCCCGTGCCGTCATCCAGATCGGCATCGTCATCGGCGGCGCCGACGGCGACTTCGACAAGACCGAGCAGGCGGTCGTCCGCGAGGCCTGCTTCACCCTCGACCTGCCCCCGCACGAGTTCGACCTCTGACCGACCAGGGGGGCGGGGCGGGGCGGCGGCCGGGGGGACCGGTGACGGCCCAGCCCCCTACAGGGGTGTCGCGGCGTGCAGAATCAGGACCATGGTCACCGCCGCGTTCGCCGAGGACATCGCGGAGGCGGCCGTGCCGGCGGCGGCGCCCCACGCTGCCAGGCCCACGGCGGTGAACGCCGAGGGCCAGTTGGGTCCGGCCGGGGCCGGGCCGAGGAGGGCCGCCACCCGGCGCGGCACCGGTCCCGGCGCGGCGAAGCCCGCCAGCGTGGGCGCGGGGGTCCCCCGGGAGACCAGGGCCGCCTTGCCGATCGCCCGCGCCACGGTACGGCGGCTGCCCACCGCCTGGGCCGCGTCCTCGTCCGCCCACCGCTCCGTCGTGCAGGACACGGCGGTGCGCAGCGGCCTCAGGAACGGGTTGGCGCGGGCCGCGAGCCGTACCGCCAGCAGGAACCGGTGGTGCCCGGCCCTCAGATGGGCGCGCTCATGGGCGAACAGGGCCCGGCGCTCGGCCGGTTCGAGGCAGTGCAGCAGGGCGGTTGTCACGACCACGCGGGCCCGGCGGCCTCCGGGCAGCGCATAGGCGTACGGCACCCCGTCGGGCAGGACGACCACCTCGGTACCCGGCAGCCCGGCCAGCGCGCGGTGCGCCCCGCGCCGTAAGCGCCCGTGCCGCCACAGGGTCCGACCGCAGGCCACGAGCACCGCGAACAGCGCGGGGATGGCCGCCTTCCCGGCCACCTCGTCGTACGGCACCGCCGCGCGCACCTCGGGATCCGACCACCCGTCCGGCAGCGGATTGCCCGGCAACTGGGCCGTGCCCACCACCATGACCAGCCCCAGACACACCGTGCTGCACACGGCCATCACCACCGCCACCCCCGACAGCAGCCGGGTCGCGGCGCGCGGATGCAGATGCTGCTCCGCCAGGCGCGCCACCGGCCACGCCGTCAACGGCAGCACCAGCGGCAAAAAGACGAACACCCCCATAGGGCCCGGGCCTTCCCCTTCACTCGTTTCCGGAACGACCCAGCAGCTCCCGCAGCAGCCGCTCGTCGTCCGGACCCAGACCGGTGACGAAGCTGGCGAGCACCGCCTCACGGTCGCTCTCCGCGTCCAGCACCCGGCGCATCCGATGCGCCGCGAGACCCGCCTGGTCCGAGGCCGGCGTCCAGACGAAGGACCGACCCGCCCGCTCCCGGGTCACCACGCCCTTGGCCAGCAGCCGGGTCAGGATCGTGATCACCGTCGTATAGGCGAGGTCGTCGCCGAGGCGCTCCTGCACCCACCCCGCGCTCACCGGCTCCTCCGCCTCGCCCAGCACAGACAGCACCAGCGCCTCCAGTTCGCCCTGTCTGCGCCGCCGCGGACCCTGCCGGTCGTCCATCACGCCCTTGTCTCCCTTCCGCCGCCGGCGCTTCTCCGGCCGGACACCGTATCGACGCCCCCGGTCCACCCCGACGCACCGCGCACCGCCGCCCCGGTCGACTACACCAGCGTAGAAGACCGGCCGGAAGAAGGGGACCCGGACGCCCCGCGCCGCCCCTCGACGCCGCGGCCGCCGTACGCGCGGAGGTCGGTCCGGCCGGGTCGGAACGGCATCAAGTCCCTTGCCCGGCAGGGGTGTTGTTCGATCCGTCGCACACACAGAGTCTTCACACAAATGGCGAAGAGAAGGTATCTGAAGGTTAAAGCAGCGGGCGTAGGGTGTTCGATCATGCAAGGCCCGAACGACGTCTCGCGTTCCCCCCGTCTCGCCGATCTGGCGACCCTCGTCCGCCTGCCCGCCGCGCTGAGCGTGCCCGGAGACGTGCTCGCCGGCGCGGTCGCGAGCACCGGGCGCGTCCGGCCCCGTACCGCCGCCACGATGGCGTCGTCCGTCGCCCTCTACTGGGCCGGAATGGCGCTCAACGACTACGCGGACGCGACCGTCGACGCGGTGGAACGCCCCGAACGCCCCCTGCCCTCCGGCCGGGTCGCCCGCCGCACCGCCCTGGCCACCGCCTGCGGTCTGACCGCCGCGGGCCTCGGTCTGGCCGCCCTGGCCGGCGGGCGCGCCGCGCTCGGGGTGGCGGTGCCGCTCACCGGGCTGGTCTGGGCGTACGACCTGCGCCTGAAGTCCACCGCCGCCGGGCCCGCCGCGATGGCGGGGGCGCGGGCGCTGAACGTGCTGGCCGGAGCCGAGCCCGGCCGCAGGACCGCGGCGCTCCCGGCCGCCCTGCTGGTCGGCGGGCACACCTACACCGTCACCGCGCTCAGCCGCCACGAGGTGACGGGCGCGCCCCGCTCCGTACCGGCCGCGACGCTGGTCGGCAGCGCGGCCACCGCCCTCGCCGCGGGGGTGCTTCCCTTCACCGGGGTGCTTCCCGCATTACGGCGCACCGGACGCGGGAGGCCCGAAGGGCGGGCGTCCCGAATAGGTGCCGCCGCCGGGGCACTCGCGTATCTGACCACGTACGGCGGCGCGCAGGTGCGGGCCGTCCGTACCCCGTCCGCGGCGAACGTCCGGCAGGCCGTCGGCGCCGGGATCCTGTCGCTGATGCCCCTGCAGGCGGCGCTCACCGCGAGCGGCGGCGCCCCGGGCCTGGCCGGTCTGCTCGCCGCGGCACATCCGACGGCCCGCAGACTGGCGCGGAAGGTGTCGCCCACATGAGCGCCCCGCCCTCCCCGCCCCCACGACTGCGCTACGGCTTCGGGACCAACGGCTTCGCCCACCACCGTCTCGACGACGCCCTGACCGTCCTCGCCGACCTCGGCTACGACTCGGTCGGGCTCACCCTGGACCACGGCCACCTCGACCCCTTCGCCCCGGACCTGGCCCGCCGGGTCGGTCGACTGGCAGGGAAACTGGACCGGTTGGGGCTCGCCGTCATGGTGGAGACCGGCGCGCCGTATCTGCTCGACCCCTGGCGGGGACACACCCCCACCCTCATGTGCGCACCCGGCGCCGAACGGCGCCTGGACCTCCTCGCGCGGGCCGTGCGCATCGCGGCCGACCTCGGCGCCCCGGCCGTCCAGCTGGCCAGCGGGCCGACACCCGAGGGCGTGCCCGCGGAGGAGGCCTGGAAGCGGCTGGCCGCAGGCTGCGAGGAGGCCCTGGAGGTCGCCCGCGAGCACGGGGTGGCGCTCGGGTTCGAGCCCGAGCCCCACATGTTCGTCGACACCGTGCAGCGGGTGCTGGACCTGCGCCGACGGCTCGGCGAACCCGACCTGTTCGGCGTCACGCTCGACATCGGCCACGCCCACTGCGTCGAGGACCTGCCCCTCCTCGACTGTGTCGCACTGGCGGCACCGCACCTGGTCAACGTGCAGATCGAGGACATGCGGCGCGGGGTGCACCGCCACCTCGAACTCGGCACGGGCGAGATCGACTTCCCGCCCGTCCTGGCCGCGTTGAAGGCCTTCGGCTACCGCGGACCCGTCTCGGTGGAGATCCAGGGCGCGTCCCTGAACGCCCCCGAAGTCGCCCGCCGCTCACTGGATTTCCTCAGGACCGCCGAGCCGTTCTGACGGTCCGGCGGTCCTCCGACGCCCCTCGATCCCCGCTCCCGGTGCGGCCGTCGCCGCACGCACATCCGACATAGGAGGCATGTGCCGTGGACCCCCGTATCCCCGCCGCCCTCGACCACCGGCTCACCGCCGACGCACACGACTGGCTGGCCGACGCGGTCGCCCGGGTGCGCGAGGAGCCGGCGGCGGTGCGCGCCGTCTTCCCGGCCGTCGGCCGGCGCTGCGGGCGCGAACCGCTGATCGCCGGCTGGACGGTGGCGGACGCCGCCCGCGCCCGGCTGCTCGCCGCCCTGCCGCTCGGCGGAGCGGCGCTCGCCGAGGAGATCACCGCCCTCCACCGGTACGGCGACTCCGCCGAACAGCGGGCGGTGCTGCTCTCCCTTGCCCTGCTGGAGGACACGGACCCGTCCTTCGCCGATCTGGGGCTGCCGCTGGTGCGGGCGGCACTGCGCAGCAACGACACCGAGCTGATCGCGGCGGCCCTCGGACCGTACGCCGCACGCCACCTGGACGCCGAGAGCTACCGACACGCCGTGCTGAAGAGCGTCTTCTGCGGCATCCCCCTCGCCCGGATCGCGGGCCTCGCGGAGCGCGCGGACCGCGAACTCGCCCGCATGCTGGCCGACTTCGCCCATGAGCGGGTCGCCGCGGGCCGTGACGTGCCGGCCGACGTCTGGCCCGTCGTGCGCGCCCACCCCGGCACGCTGGAGGCCTCCGGGCTGCCCGCCGAGACCGAGTCGTCCTCGCCCGACCGCCGCGACGCGGCCGTACGGGCCCTCGCCGCCTTCTCCGCCACCACGCCCGCAGGAGCCGCATGATGCGTATCTTCGACCCCCACATCCACATGACCTCCCGCACCACCGACGACTACGAGGCCCTGTACGCGGCCGGGGTCCGGGCGGTGGTGGAGCCGTCGTTCTGGCTCGGCCAGCCGCGCACCTCGGTGGACAGCTTCACCGACTACTTCGACGCGCTGCTCGGCTGGGAGCCGTACCGCGCGGCGCAGTTCGGCATCCAGCACTTCTGCACGATCGCCCTCAATCCGAAGGAGGCCAACGACCCCCGCTGCCAAGGGGTGTTGGACGTGCTGCCGCGCTATCTCGCCAAGGACCGGGTCGTGGCCGTCGGGGAGATCGGCTACGACTCCATGACCCCCGAGGAGGACGAGGCGCTGGCCCGCCAGCTGGCCCTCGCCGTCGAGCACGGACTCCCGGTGCTGGTGCACACCCCGCACCGGGACAAGGCCGTCGGCACCCGCCGCACCCTCGACGTGGTCCGCGAGTCCGGCATCCCGCCCGAGCACGTCCTCGTCGACCACCTCAACGAACTCACCGTCGCCATGGTCGCCGACAGCGGCTGCTGGATGGGCTTCTCCATCTACCCGGACACCAAGATGAGCGAGGACCGCATGGTGCGGATCCTCCAGGAGCACGGCACCGCGCGGATGCTGGTCAACTCCGCCGCCGACTGGGGCCGCAGCGACCCCCTGAAGACCCGCAGGACCGCCGACGCGATGCTGGCCGCCGGCTTCGACGAGGACAGCGTCGACCAGGTGATGTGGCGCAACCCGGTGGCCTTCTACGGGCAGAGCGGCCGGCTCGACCTCGAGGACGTCAAGCCCGACGACTCCGTTCTGTTCGAGGGCAACTCGATCAAGCGCGGCGGGGAGTGAGCCCGCGGTGCGCTTCCGGCACGGCGACGGCACGACCGTCCACCTCGCCTACTGCAGCAACGTCCACCAGGCCGAGGACCTGGACGGAGTGGTGCGCCAGCTCGCCTCCCACGCCGAGCCGGTCCGGGAGGCCCTCGGCGCCGATCTGCTCGGCATCGGGCTGTGGCTGGCCCGGGACGTGGTCACCGAGCTGTCCGCCCGCCCCGACGCGGTCCGCCGGCTGCGCGCCGAGCTGACCGCGCGCGGCCTGGAGACCGTCACCCTCAACGCCTTCCCCTACGAGGGCTTCCACCGCGAGGTGGTCAAGAAGGACGTCTACCTGCCCGACTGGACCGACCCCGCCCGGCTGCGCTACACCGTCGACTGCGCCCGGGTCCTCGCCGGGCTGCTCCCCGAGGACGCGCGGCGCGGCAGCGTCTCCACCCTGCCGCTGGCCTGGCGCACCCCCTGGCCGGCCGGGGCGCGCGACACCGCCCGCCGCGCCCTGGACCAACTAGCCTCGCGGCTGGCGGCGTTGGAGCGGGACACGGGCCGGGCGATCCGGGTCGGCTTCGAGCCCGAGCCGGGCTGCGTGGTGGAGAACACCGTGCAGGCCGCCCGTGAACTCGGCGGACTGGACCCCGAGCGGCTCGGCGTCTGCCTGGACACCTGTCATCTCGCCGTGCAGTTCGAGGAACCGGCACAGGCGCTGCGCCGCCTCGCCGACGCCGGTCTCCCGGTCGTCAAGGTGCAGGCCTCCAGCGCCCTGCAGGCCGACGACCCCGCCGACCCCGAGGCCCGCCGGGCCCTCGCCCGGTTCGCCGAACCCCGCTTCCTGCACCAGACGCGCACCGCCCCGCGCGGCACCGACACCGTTCTCGGAGTGGACGACCTCCCGGACGCCCTGGCCGGCGGTCTGGACCCCGGCTCCCCCTGGCGGGTGCACTTCCACGCGCCCCTGCACGCCGCGCCCGAACCGCCCCTGAGCACCACCGCAAGCGAACTCACCACGGCCCTGGGGGAGTTGCTCGGCGGCCCGCGGGCGGTCTGCGACCACGTCGAGGTCGAGACCTACACCTGGTCCGTCCTGCCCGAACAGCTGAGGCCGCACGACCGCGAGGGTCTCGTCGCGGGAATCGCCGCCGAACTGGACTGGGCTCGCGCCCGGTTCACCGAACTCGGCCTCGTCGAAGCGGCCCGTGCCGCCCGCCCCCGAAAGGAGCCCGTTTCATGACGAGACTCGTCGTCCTCGACATCGTCGGCCTCACCCCCCGTCTGCTGCGCCACATGCCGGCCGTCTCCGCCCTCGCCCGACAGGGCTTCCAGGCACGGCTGGACACCGTCCTGCCCGCCGTGACCTGCTCGGTGCAGTCCACCCTCCTCACCGGCGCCCCACCCTCCGAGCACGGTGTCGTGGGCAACGGCTGGTACTTCCGGGACCTCGGCGAGGTCCTGCTGTGGCGCCAGCACAACGCCCTGGTCGGCGGCGAGAAGCTGTGGCACACCGCCCGCCGCGCCCGGCCCGGCTACACGGTCGCCAACGTCTGCTGGTGGTACGCCATGGGCGCCGATGTGGACTTCACCGTCACCCCGCGCCCCGTCTACTACTCCGACGGCCGCAAGGAACCCGACTGCTACACCCGGCCGCCCGCGCTTCACGACGAACTCACCGACAGACTGGGCCCGTTCCCCCTGTTCACCTACTGGGGCCCCAACGCGGGCATGCCCTCCAGCCAGTGGATCCTCGCCGCCGCCCGCCAGATCTTCGACGAGCACCGCCCCGATCTGACCCTGGTCTACGTACCGCACCTCGACTACGAGCCCCAGCGCTCCGGCCCCGGCTCCCCGCAGTCGGCGCGCGAGGCCCGTCGCCTCGACGACGCGCTGCGCCCCCTGCTGGAGCACTTCCGCCGTGAGGACGCCACCGTCGTGGTCCTGAGCGAGTACGGCATCGCGCCCGCGTCCCGCCCGGTCGACATCAACCGCGCGCTGCGCCGGGCCGGGCTGCTGGAGGTCCACACCCAGGACGGGATGGAGTACCTCGACCCGATGACGTCCCGCGCGTTCGCGGTCGCCGACCACCAGATCGCCCACGTCTACGTCCGCGACCCGGCCGACCTCGCCAAGACCGCCGAGATCGTCGCCGGCCTCGACGGGGTGGACGAGGTGCTCGACGAGCAGGGCAAGGCCCGGCACGGGCTGGCGCACGAACGCTCGGGCGAGCTGGTCGCGGTGGCGGAGTCCGACGCCTGGTTCACGTACTACTACTGGCTGGACGACGAGCGCGCCCCGGACTTCGCCCGCCAGGTCGAGATCCACCGCAAACCCGGCTACGACCCCGCCGAACTCCTCTACGACCCCACCGTCCCCGGCGTCAAGGCACGCGCCGTCGCCCAGGTCGCGCGCAAGAAGGCCGGCCTGCGGTACCGCATCCGGACCGTCCCCCTGGACCCCTCGGGTGTCCGCGGCAGCCACGGCCGGCTGCCGGAGGACCCGCAGGACAGCCCCGTCCTGCTGTGCTCGCGGCCCGGCGCCGCGCGGGACCGGATCGCCGCGACCGAGGTCAAGGACCTGCTCCTCGACCTGGCCGGCATCACCCCTGCCTGACACCTCGCCCCTGACATCTGCCCCTGCCATCTCTGCCCCTGACTCCTCGCTCCTGGCATCTCGCCCCTGACATCTCGCTCCTGGCATCTCGCCCCTGGCATCTCGCCCCTGGCATCTCGCCCCTGACTCCTCGCCCCTGGAGCCCCCCACATGCAGCCGACGGACACCCCGCCGCCGCCCCTCCCCCGCCACCGCCCCCTCCTCGACCCCGCGGCCGAGTACGGGCGCTGGATCACCGACCGGCCCCTGGCCAGGATCACCCTGTGGGGCGACACCCACCCCTGGCTCGTCACCCGGCACGAGGACGCCCGTGCCGTCCTCGGCGATCCGCGGTTCAGCGCGCGGAACGTCCGGCCGGGCTTCCCCGGTCTCCAGCCGACGCCCCCGCCGCCCACCCCGGGCCAGCTCTTCGCCATGGACCCGCCGGACCACACCCGGCTGCGGCGCATGCTGATCCCCGAGTTCGCCTTCCGCCGGGTCGAACAGCTCAGGCCCGCCGTCCGGCGGATCACCGGCGAACTCCTCGACGGCCTGGTCGAGAAGGGGCGACCCGCCGACCTCGTCGAGCACTTCACCCTGCCCCTCCCCCTCCTCGTCATCTGCGAACTGCTCGGAGTGCCGTACGCCGACCGGGAGTTCATCCACCGGCACGCGGCCGCGTTCGCCACCGTCACGGCGGGGCCGGAGGCGATGCGGGCCGGCTGGGCGGCCCTCTTCGGCTACCTCCAGGAGCTGCTGGCGGCCAAGTCGCGGGAACCCGGCGACGATCTGATGAGCAAGCTCGCCGTCGAGCGGGTCGCCACCGGTGAGGCCACGGCGGCGGAGGCGGCCGGGCTGCTGGTCCAGCTCCTCATCGCCGGGCACGAGACGACCGCGAGCATGCTCTCGCTCGGCGTCGTCGCCCTGCTGCGCCACCCCGACCAGCTGGCCGCCCTGCGCGCCGACGACACCCTCGTACCGGGCGCGGTCGAGGAACTGCTGCGCTACCTCACCGTCGTCCACATCGGGCTGCGCCGCATCGCCACCGAGGACGTCGAGATCGGCGGGGTGACGGTCCGCGCCGGCGAGGGCGTGGTCGTCGCGCTCCAGTCCGCGAACCGGGACCCCGCGGTCTTCGGCGACCCCGACACCCTCGACCTCACCCGGGACGCCGGCCGCCACCTGGCCTTCGGCCACGGCCTCCACCACTGCCTCGGCCAGTCGCTCGCCCGCGCCGAACTCCAGACCGCGCTGCCCATGCTCTTCGACCGGCTCCCCGGCCTGCGCCTGGCCGGCCCACCACCGGAGCGGCACGCGTTCGAGGGCCGCGCGATCCACGGGGTGTCGGAGCTGGCCGTGACCTGGTGACGGAGGACGGGTTCGGGCGACCCCCGTGCGATCGGCCGGTCTCCGGGCGGCTACTGCAGTTGTGGGGGGACCCGGGCTCGGCCTAGGATGGATTTAAGGTTGATGTATCAACTTTCTGGTGAGGACGGAGTCCACAGACATGTCTCTCGCAGTGCAGTTCTCCTCGTACGGCGGCACCGGCGGCCTGCGTGTCGTGCCGGTGCCGCCCCCGACGCCGGGACCGGGCCAGGTACGCCTGGCCGTGCGCGCGGCCGGCGTGAATCCCTTCGACTGGAAGGTCCTCCAGGGCTGGATGCGCGACCAGATTCCTCTCGAGCTGCCCTCCGGCCTGGGCAGCGACGTGGCCGGCGTAGTGGACGCGGTCGGTGAGGGGGTGACCGGGCTCAGCGTCGGGGACGAGGTGTTCGGCAGTTCGAGCACGCCGTCCTTCGCCCAGTTCGCCCTGGCCGATCCCGCGAAGCTGGCCGCCAGGCCCACCACCGTCCCCTGGGCCGTGGCCGGCAGCCTCTCCGGTGCGGGCGGTACCGCGTGGGCCGTGATCGACCGGCTCAAGGTCTCCGAGGGGGAGACGCTGCTGATCCATGCCGCCTCGGGCGGCGTGGGCAGCTTCGCGGTGCAGCTGGCCGTGGCCCGTGGCGCGCGGGTGATCGGCACCGCCGGTGAGCGCAACCACGGTCTGCTGCGTGAGCTCGGCGCCGTACCCGTCGTCTATGGCGAAGGCCTCGTCGACCGGGTGCGGGCCGTCGCGCCGAACGGCGTCGACGCGGTGCTGGACGCCTCCGGCCGCGGCGAGATCCCGGACTCGATCGAACTTGCGGGAGGCCCGGAGCGGGTCCTGACCATCGTGGCGTTCGACGCCGCCGGCGCAGGTGTCCAGGTCCACAGCGGTCAGCCGGCCGGCACCCAGGTCCTTCATGAGCTCATGGCCCTGGTCGAGAACGGTCACCTCCACGTGCCGATCTCGCGCACCTACGGCCTCGGCGAGGCGGCCGCGGCACTCGACGCGAGCCAGTCGGGCCACGTCAACGGCAAGCTGGTGATCCTGCCCGAGTAGGACACGTGTGAGCGGTGGGGGCCGGGGGGGGGGGGGCCACCCCGCAC
>NZ_JBEXXE010000039.1:0-109246 GCF_040630255.1 Streptomyces sp. NPDC005820 | reverse complement strand
GAGCTCGCCGTCGTCGGCATCCCCCGCGAAAAAGCCGCCGAGATACACGCCGAAACCCTCGACGTCCTCCTCGCCGCCATCGCCAAACCCGCCGTCACCCACCACGGCACCCACTTCTCCTTCGACGACATCCGCATCACACCCGGTTTCCTGCGCACCTCCCCGCCCGTCTGGACCGCCTCCACCAACGAGGCGTCGGCCCGCCGCGCCGGCTCACTCGGACTCAAGATGTGCGGCGGCTTCGCCGACGTCGACAAACTCGTCCCCGTCTACCAGGCCTACCAGGACGCCGCCCGCGAAGCGGGCATGCCCACCGGCCCCGACCAGGTCGGCATCCGCCGTGAGGTCGTGATCGTCGAGGACGAGGCGGACCTCGACCAGGGCGCGCGGACAGCCGAGGAGGGGCACGAGGAGTTCTTCCGGGTGCAGCTCGAAAGCCTGAAGATCCCGGACGCCCCGAAGAAGGAGCTGTCCCGCGACGATCTCATCCTGGGCACGCCCGCGCAGGTCGCCGACGAGATCATCCGCCAGTGCCGGGCCCTCGGCGCCGGCAACTTCGCGGCCACCTTCAACTTCGCCCCGGCGCAGCTTCGCCGGACCCACGAGCTGTTCGGCCGCGAGGTCATCCCCCGGCTGCGCGCGGCCGAGATCGGCTGACCGGCGATGAGCGACTTCTCCACCTTCGCGTACGTTCCCGGCGACGACCCTCGGCAACGGCTGGACGTCTTCACTCCCCACCCGGTCGCCGATCTGCACACCGCGGTCCTGGTGCTGCACGGCGGCGCCTTCCGGCTCGGCGACCGCGCGGCCGTGCACGCCCGGTGCCGGGCCCTGTCCGCACACGGTCTCACGGCGATCGCCGTCGGTTACCGGCTGCTCGACTCCGCGGCCTGGCCCGCCCAGCTCGACGACGCCCGGGCGGCCCTGCTGTGGACGCACGAGCACGCCGACGAACTCGGCGTCGACGCCGGGCACATCGTGCTGCAGGGACACAGCGCCGGAGCACAGCTCGCGCTGCTCCTGGCCGGCACCACGGGCCGCTACCAGCCCGACGCGCGTGGCACCGCAGCCCCGGTACCGGCCCCCGCCGCCGTGATCGCGTACTACCCTCCCGCCGCGCTGTCCCTGACGCCCGGTCGCGGTGAGCTGCCGGCCCAGCACATGCTCGGGCCGGACGTCACGGCCGAGGAGGCCGCGCTGGCCAGCCCGATCAACCACATCGACGAGCACTATCCACCGACCGTCCTGATCCACGGCACCGACGACCGGTTCATTCCGCCCGTCACGAGCCTGTGTCTCTTCGACGCCCTGACCGCGGTCGGCGTGATCCGCGAACTGCACCTGGTCTCCGGGCAGGACCACGAGTTCGACACGACACCGCGCTACACCCGGAGCAGCGCCCGCCTCGTCGTCGACTTCCTGCGCGCGCACGTCATCGAGCCGGACCAGGTCACGAAGGAGGTCCTGGAGGGCAACCTCCTCGCCTCGATGCCACCGCCGGGCGGTGCGGCCGGGCCGAACGCCGACCACACGTGACACATCACGACCTCGTCCTTGATCTGTTCCCAGGAGACCTTGATGGCACGCATGACCTTTGTTCGACCCCTCGATATCGATCAGGCCTTTGACACCGGGTTCAAGGGCTATCGGGCGCAGTTCCTGTCGCATCTGGAGAGCGCTCTGATGATCGCGAGCACCATCGAGGAGGGAGGCTGCGGCCCGGGCCTGCACTACCACCGCAGCGATCAGCTGTACTACCTCATGACGGGCTCGATGAAGGTGCGCCTGGGCGACGAGGTCCATCAGGTCCGGGCGGGCAGCCTGGTCTTCATCCCGGCCGGACTGGCGCACTGCAACTGGAACGAGGGGCCCGGCACCGAGACCCACTTCGAGATGATCATTCCGGCACCGGCACCCATGGCGCAGATCGCGATCATGGTCGACTCGCCGGCCGACATACCGGCCGAGGACCGCACCGATCGCCGGGGTTACGTGCGCACACTCGATCCCGCCGCCCTCCCCGAGGCGCTGCCCGGTTTCCGAATGCAGCCCCTGGCCGACCCCGAGTCGGGCTCCCACGGAGCCGTCGTCAACTACCTGGAAGTCGACCCCGGCCGTGCCGGGCCCGGCACCCATGTCCACGAGTTCGACCAGTACTACCTCGTCCTGGAAGGGCGTCTCACCATCGAGGTCGCGCTCGAGAAGCACATCGCCGAGCCCGGCACACTGGTCATCCTTCCCGCGGGCGTACCCCACCGGCAGTACAACGAGGGCGACGTGACCGAGAAGCACCTGGGGATCCTGACGCCCGCTCCCGAGCCGGGCAGGCCCTGGGACCGCGGAGTCGACTTCGCCGCCAACGGGGACGATCACGGTGGCACCACGAACGCCCCGGCCGCGGCGCCGAGCGGAGCGACACGATGACCGGGCTCGGCGGGTACGGCCCGCGCCCGGCGAACCTGCCGCTGCGGCGCGGGGTGGTCGACTTCTCCGACGAAGCCGGGGTCGCGGCGATCCTCGCGCTGGTGGGCGACGCCGAGCTGCCGCCGGTCGCGGAGACCGCGGGCCTGCCGTTCGTGGGCGTCACCACCGACGGCAGGCCGGTGCCCGACCTGTTCGCATTGCGCGACGAGGGCGCACCGGTCGCCCGCGCGGCACAGGCGGCTCGCGACCACCTCGCCGGCCTGGACGCCCGGCAGCGCGCGAAGGCCGCCCTGCCGCTGGACGCGGTCGAGTGGCGGCTGTGGAGCAACGCCTTCCTGACCTTCGACGAGCACGGTCTGCTGCTGCAGGAGCTCACCGACGCCGAGCGCAAGGCCGCCCTCGCCGTCGTCGAGGCCTCGATCAGCGCCGCCGGATTCGACCAGGCACGCCAGGCCATGCGCCTCAACGGCAGGCTCGGGGAGCTCGTCGGTGCCTACGACGACACCCTGACCGAGTTCTGCTACCGGTTCACGATCTTCGGCGAGCCCTCGTCCGACCAGCCGTGGGGCTGGCAGCTGCAAGGGCATCACGTCGACCTGCACTGCCTGTTCGTCGGCGGACAGGTCGTGCTCACACCGGCGTTCCTCGGCGTGGAGTTCGACGGCGACGTCGTTTTCGCCGAACACCAGGAGCGGGCAAGGGAGTTGATGGCGTCCTTGTCCGCCGTACAGCGCGGGCAGGCGTTGCAGTACGGGTCGATGCTGTCCACCGAGCTGCCACCCGAACTGGCAGGAGTCGTGGACGGCCGGCACCGTGCCGGAGCCGGGCGCGACAACCTGGTCCTGCCCTACACGGGCCTCGCCGGCGACCAGCTGTCGGCCGGTCAGCGGGAACTGCTCCTCGCGCTCACCGACCCTTATCTGCAGGCCCTGCCCGAGTCTCCGCGCACCCACCGCCGGGCCCAGATCGCGCGGCACCTCGACTCCACCCACCTCGCCTGGATCGGCACCTGGGACGAGGGCGCGCCCTTCTACTACCGCGTGCACAGTCCGGTCGTACTCATCGAATACGACAACCACCCGGGCATCTTCCTCGACAACGACGAGCCCGAGCCGTTCCACGTCCACACGATCGTGCGCACACCCAACGGCGGCGACTACGGCAAGGACCTCCTGCGTCAGCACTACGCGCACCACCACCACTGACCCCAGTTGCCCCGGGAGAGCTCCCAGGTGAACACCTACCAGGACCGGCCGTGGCTGGCCCGCTACCGTGCCGGCCAGTCGGCCGCGGTCGAGCCCGAGTACCACACCATGCTCGACATGTTCCGCGCGTCCCTCGGACGCGCCCCCGAACAGGTCGCGCTCCGCTACTTCGACGGCGCGGTCACCCTCGCCCAGCTCGACCGGTACTCCGACGCGCTCGCGTCCGTCCTTCTGGACGGCGGTTTCCGGCGCGGTGACCGGATGGCCGTCTACGTGCAGAACGATCCCGGCTTCGTCATCGGTCTGCTCGGGACGTGGAAGGCGGGCGGCACCGCGGTCGCGATCAACCCGATGAACAAGGCCCACGAACTGGAGTACCTGCTCGCCGACTCCGGCGCGAGGGCACTCCTGTGTCTGGACAGCCTGTACGAGGAGGTCGCGCGGGGCGTCATCGCGACCGGCCGGACGAGCGTCGGCACGGTGATCACCACCTCCGCACTGGACTGGCAGGCCCGCGACGACGAACGAGTGCTGCGGCCACCACGCCCGCCCGTCCCCGACGGCACGTCCGACCTGTCGGCGCTCATCGAGCTGCACGGTGGGCGACGCCCCGGCGCCGCGCCCCCGGAGCCGGACGACGTCGCGGTACTCACCTACACGTCGGGGACCACCGGCCGCTCCAAGGGCGCGATGAACACCCACCGCACCATGGTGTACGGCTGCTACAACTTCCGCGACTGGCTCGACCTCACCCCGGTCGACAGCGTGCTCGGCATCGCACCGCTGTTCCACGTCACCGGTCTGATCGGCCACGTCGGCCTGTCGCTGCTGCTGCCGTGTCCGCTCGTGCTCACCCATCGCTTCCATCCCGCGGTCATGCTGGACGCGCTGCGCGAGCACCGCCCGACGTTCACCGTCGGCGCGATCACGGCGCTCACCCGGCTCGCCGAGGAGTCCGGCCGGCCCGCGGAGGACTTCTCGTCGCTGCGGATCGTCTACTCGGGCGGCGCGCCGATCGCGCCCGCCGTCAACGACGCGTTCCGGGCCAGGACCGGGATCTACATCCACAACGTCTACGGGCTGACCGAGACCAACTCACTGACGCACGGGACACCGCTCGGCGCCAGGGCGCCGGTCGACCCGGCCTCGGGTGCCCTGTCCGTCGGGGTGCCGCTCTTCGGCACCGTCGCCCGCATCCTGGACGACGACGGCGGGGAGCGAGCGGTCGGCGAGATCGGCGAGATCGCGATCAGCGGGCCGCAGGTGGTCCCGGGCTACTGGAACCGGCCCGAGGAGTCCGCGGCGGCCTTTCCCGACGGCGAACTGCGTACCGGTGACGTGGGCTTCATGGACGCCGACGGCTGGTTCTACCTCGTGGACCGCAAAAAGGACATGATCAACGCATCCGGGTACAAGGTCTGGCCGCGGGAAGTGGAGGACCTGCTGTACACCCACCCGGCGATCAGGGAGGTCGCCGTCGTGGGAGTGCCCGACTCCTACCGCGGCGAGACGGTCAAGGCCTTCGTCTCGCTGCACCCCGGCGCGACGGCGAACCCGGAAGACCTCATCCGGTACGCCAAGGACAACATGGCCGCCTACAAGTACCCCCGCCTCGTCGAGATCGTCGACGAACTGCCCAAGACCGCGACGGGCAAGATCCTGCGGCGGCAACTCCGCGACAACCCTCCCCTGCCGGGTGCGGGCAGCTGAACGCGCCATCCGGCAGGACGACACTACGGAGCAGCGATGGATTTCACGGAGACCGACAAGGTTCGGGATCTCAAACTACGCGCCACCCGGTTCCTGGACGAGTTCGCCATCCCCGCGGAACCGGTCTACGCACAGCAGAAGGCCCAGATCGGGCCGTGGGAGACCCCGCCGGTCATGGCGGAACTGAAGAAGGCCGCCCGCGACCGTGGCCTGTGGAACCTCTTCCTTCCCGGAGAGCGCGGCGCCGGGCTGACGAACCTGGAATACGCCCAGGTCGCCGAGATCACCGGAAGAAGCCCGTGGATCATGCCGGAAGCGCTGAACTGCTCCGCGCCCGACACCGGCAACATGGAGACGCTCGCCCAGTTCGCCGCGCCGGCGGTTCAGAAGCGGTGGCTCGAACCCTTGCTCGAAGGCGAGATCCGCTCCGTCTACTCGATGACCGAGCCCCTGGTCGCCAGCTCCGACGCGAGCAACATCGACACCACCATCACCCTGGACGGCGACGGGTTCCGGATCAACGGCCGCAAGTGGTGGTCCAGCGGCGCGATGAGCCCTGCCTGCGAGGTCGCCATCGTGATGGGCCGCTCGGACCCGGGCGGGGAACGTCACCGCACCCACAGCATGGTCGTGGTCCCGCTCGGCACTCCCGGGGTGAAGGTCCTGCGGTCCACCAGCGTCTTCGGATACTCCGACAGCGGTCACGGCGGTCACGCCGAGATCGTCTACGACGACGTCCGGGTTCCCCGGGAGAACCTCCTGGGCGAGCTGCACGGCGGTTTCGCGATCGCCCAGGCCCGCCTCGGCCCCGGCCGGATCCACCACGCCATGCGCCTGATCGGCATGGCCGAACGCGCCTTCGACCTGATGTGCGTCCGGGCCCACCAGCGCACCCCCTTCGGCAAGCCGCTCGCCGAACAGGGCGTCCTGCAGGACTGGGTCGCCGAAGCACGCATCCGGATCGAGACGACCCGCCTGCTCGTCCTGAAGACGGCATGGCTGATGGACACCGTGGGCAACCGCGGCGCGGCCGTCGAGATAGCGGGAATCAAGGTGGCCGCGCCGAGGATGGCCACCTGGGTCATCGACCACGCGATCCAGGCCCACGGCGGCGGTGGCGTGAGCCAGGACTTCCCCCTGGCCGAGCTGTACGCACAGGCCCGCATGCTGCGTATCGCCGACGGCCCGGACGAGGTCCACAAGATGTCCCTGGCCCGCCGTGAGCTACGCCGGTACGCGCCGAAATAGCCCGCGGCCCGGGTCGTGACACTTCACAGACGCTGTCGTAGCATGACGCTCGTTAGGCTACGCCGGTGTGGCCCGCCGCATCGGTCGTGCAACGGTCGGCCGAAGGACGGGACCTTATGGCAGACACAAGTGCGTTGGCGCTGGAAACCCCATCGTCCGAGGCCGTCTACCGCATGCTGCGGAACCAGATCATGACCTGCGAACTGAGCCCCGGCCGACTGCTCACCGAGCGCGAGAGCGCCGTCGAGCTCGGACTCGGCCTGTCCCTGGTGCACGAGGTGCTGACTCGCCTGATGCGGGACGGACTGGTCCAGGCGGTGTCCCCCGGTGTGTACCGGATCACCCCGCTCACCCTGAAGTCCGCCAACGACCTGCTCACCGTCTGGACCCTGCTCGCCCCGGAGATGGCCGCGCTGGGCACCAGTCGGGCCGACCCCCAGCAGGCCGCCGGACTGCGGCAACTGATGGTGGAAGGGAACACGGTGCTCGCCGGGCCGCCCGACCGGAACCGCGTCATCCGGTTCATCGACATCGCCGAACAGGTCTTCGGCCTGGTCGCCACGGCCTCCCGCAACGAACGGCTCGTCGAGACCTACCGGTCACTGGCCGGCGAGACGTGGCGGGTGATTTCCCTGATCCTGCTGGCGGCCGACTGCGTCGACACGCTCCTGGCCGCGGGCGTGACATGGGGTTCGACGATAGAAGATCGCGACGGGGCGACGGCCACCCAGATCGTCCGGGATGTCACCCTGGCAACGCATATGTCCGCGATGCGCGTGCTGAGCAACCGACCAGGAACCGGCGGTGGGGGCGTCGTGCTCCCGCTGCGGCGCTGAACACGGCGGCTTGTGCCGTCGTCGGACGACGTATCCGTCGAGACCCGGCAGGAGCACTCCTGTGAACGGTATGATCGGCCTCGCTGGTATATCACCGAGTACCTCGACCGTCCGGGAGCGAGTCACGTGTCAGTCACCTCGTCCGAACCCGTGTCACTCGGCGATGCCGCGTACCGGAAACTACGGGCCGACATCGTGTCCTGCCGACTCGTTCCGGGCCAGCGCCTCACCGAACGGTCACTCGCCGAGACGACCGGCTTCGGTATCTCCCCCGTTCGGGACGCGCTGACCCGCCTCAGTCACGAGGGGCTCGTCCGAACCCTGCCCCGCAAGGGTTACCAGGTCACCCCGCTGACTCTGAAGTCCGTCGACGATCTGTTCACGCTCTGGCGGATCGTGGGGCCGGAGACCGTCCGCCTCGGCGTGCAGGACGCCACCGCCGAACAGCGCCGCCAGATCGTCGCCGCGTTCACCGCGGCACTGCCAGGCGGCGACCCTGAGGCCGGGGAGGGCGATGAGCAGCCCCTGCGGCGGGTCGAGACGGCCACCGCGGCCTTCGCCAGTCTGGCCGCGGCGACCGACAACGACTACCTCATCAGGGTCCACGACCGACTGCAGAACGACATCGCCAGAATCCTGGCGCTCATCATGGTCGAGGCCGACACATCGGTGCCCGATCCAGCGGTCGACACGGAATGGATCGATCTCATCGAGCGGCGCGAAAGCGACGCCGCCGCCGCGCGCACCCGAGACTACATAGGCGACCTGCACACGCGCGTCCTGAGGATCCTGACCCGCTGGCCGTCGGTCGTCTCCAGCGAGATCACCTCGGTGCGCGGCTGACCCATGCGTGAGGCGTGCCCGAAACGGCGGGTGCCGCCCCGGACGGCTCCGCGGCAAGGCTCTGATGTGGTTCTGATGAAACTCTGAGCGGATCCGGGTCGATCGCTGATGAAAAGTTGATCATCAGGCGCCACGGATGCGGGAAGACGAGAGGACGGCGGCCGCGACGCGGTCGGCGCCTCGGACCATGCCGGGGCCCTGGGCACGGCGGACGAGCGCACGGATCCGCGCACCGACCTCGAAGATGTCGAAGGGCTTGGTGACATAGTCGTCGCCGCCCATGGCGAGCGCGTGGCACTCGTCCTCCACCGTGGTGCGGGCGCCGAGGAAGAGCACCGGGGTGTAGTCACCCGCCACCCGGAGCCGCCGGCAGACCTCGGTGCCGTCCAGGTCGGGAAGCATGCCGTCCAGCAGGACCACGTCGGGCCTGCGCTCTCGGACGGCTTCAATCGCCTCGTTCCCGGTGGCATTGGTCCGATCGCCGCCTGGGCGTCGAAGCAGCTCTCTGGGTCAAGTCTGACGCACCTTTGGTCAGGGGATTTGTCGGATCTGACAGGTACCTGCATCCTGGGACCATGAGCGATCATGTTGCCTGATGACGGCTGATGCCACGTGATGGCGTGGTGCCTGATCAGACCACATGCACCGTGTTCGGCGCCGCCACCTCGTGCTGCACAGCCCAAAGGCGTCCGGCCACCCATCGGCCACCCCGATTCATCCGCGCTGCACGACTGCCATCGCACTCAGGCGCCGACGACCAACTGCCCCAGGAGACGCTCCACATCCTTGCGGAGGTCGTCCGCGGCGGTGTCGCGACCGGTCAGGTACCCGAGCAGCGCCTGCTGGAAGAGCCCGTCGAAGACCGCGTACGCCGCTTGGGGCGATACCACGGGGGGTGAGCCGACGAGTTCGGCAAAATGGCTGACGACGCGCCAGATCATCCGTTCCAGGCTCTGGTCGATGTCGAGGACGTCGTCACGGAACGACTCCTCGAACAGGCTCTGGTTCCGCAGGTCGTACCAGAGCCTGTGCATCGGCGCTTCCTCGCGCAGCGTGTCCGCCATCGCCGCGCCGAAGCCCTGCGCGAGCTCCTCGGCCGAGCCCGCGGTGACGATGATCTGGTCGTAGCGGGTGACGCACTCCGCCTTGTACTGCCGCACGCAGTAGGTGATCAGCTCCACCTTGTCGCGGAAGTAGTAGTGCAGGACACCATGGGAGAACTCGGAGTTCTGCGCGATCTCGCGCAGGCTCGTGCGGGCGTAGCCGAGTTCGGACAGGGTCCGCAGCGCGGACGCCGCGAGCTGCGCCCGTCGCTCGGCGAACTTGTCAACCTGCCGCCGGGAGATCCTGTCCCGGCTCTTGCCCGCAGTCTGGGTCACAGTGCCTCTCCGTCGGCCCTTCCGCCCGCCCGCACCATGCGGACCGCTGCGCCAGGCTATCGCGGCCGGGGGCGAGAGCCCAGCAAAAATCTGGACAGTCGTCAAAGAATACCTGGACAGTCGTCAAGGAAAGTCTTGACGACTGTCCAGAAATGCCTACGCTGACGTCACGTCCCGCAGTCCCCCGGTCCGGACTTTCCCTACGGCCGAGTGCGTGACGCCGACAGCACGTCATCTCGACGAGGAGATGTTCCATGAGCGTGTACGACCTGACCGGGCGCAAGGCCCTGGTGACGGGTGGGGCCCGAGGACTCGGGGCAGGCATGGCCGAGGCACTGGCACGGGCCGGCGCCGCAGTCGTCATCGGCGACATCCGGGAGGAGGCGGGCAAGGCGACGGTCGACTCACTCAGGGAGTCCGGCGCCACCGCCGCCTTCGTCTCCCTCGACGTGACCGAGGACGCGAGCTGGGAATCGGCCATCTCGCAGACGATCGACGAGCTGGGCGGCCTGGACATCGTCGTCAACAACGCCGGCGTCGAGATCTCCGGCCTGGTCGCCGACCTGGACCCGGCCGATGTCCGCCGGATGCTGGAGGTGAACGTCCTCGGCACGGCACTGGGCGTCAAGCACGCCTTCCGCGCGATGCGCCCCGGCGGTCCGGCCGGCAGCGGTGGCGCCGTCGTCAACATCTCGTCGGTCGCGGCGACCATCCCGTTCCCCGGCATCGCGGGCTACTCCGCGACGAAGTCGGCGGTGGACCGGCTCACCCGGGTGGCCGCTCTGGAATCCGGCAAACTCGGCTATGGCGTACGCGTCAACTGTGTCTACCCCGGCCTCGTACCGACCGAGATGGGCGCCAAGCTCGCGGCGGACATGGAGAGCCTGGGCCTGTGGCCGAGCGCGGAGGCGGCCGTCGGCGACGTCATCGCCCTGACGCCGCTCGGCCGGCTCGGCGAGGTCGCCGACATGGCCGACGCCGTGGTCTTCCTCGCCTCGGACGGCGCCCGCTTCATCACCGGGGCCGGCCTGCCGGTCGACGGCGGCATGGGCATGTGACGGGCCCCTTCCCGGCTCCTCCACCACGCTCTCCCACCGCGAACCACCGAAAGGCCGAACGATCATGAGCAACGACAAGCCCGTCGTCGTCTACGGGGCCTCCGGCTACACCGGCCGCCTCGTCTGCGAGTACCTCCGGGAATACAACGTCCCCTTCATCGCCGCCGGCCGCGACAAGGCCCGCATCCAGGAAGTCCTCGACAAGGTTCCCGGGATCGACACCGTGGACCACGAGGTCGTCGAGGTCGAGCACGCGGTCGGCCCGCTGACCGAGCTCTTCCGCGGCGCCAGGGTGGTGAGCAACATGGTCGGCCCGTTCATCAAGTACGGGCCGGAGGTCGTGGAGGCCGCCCTCGCGGCCGGCTGCCACTACCTCGACACCACCGGGGAGCAGGACTGGCTCCTCGACGCGCAGACCCGATGGGGCGACCAGTACGCCGAGAAGGGCCTCCTGCTCGCACCCGGTGTCGCGCAGATGTACACCACCGGTGAGATCGCGGCCAACATCTGTCTGGAGACACCGGGCCTGGACACCCTCGACATGCTGGTGCTGTGGAAGGGGTTCCCGACCTACGCCTCCACGCAGACGATCTTCACCATCCTGAAGGCCGACTGGCACTACCTGGAGGAGAACCAGTACAAGAAGTGGGACCCGCTCACCGCCGTCGAGGTGGCCGTCCCGGGACGGCACGAAACGGCGCTGGCCCTGCCGTGGGGCGGCACCAGTCATCCCGTGTGGTTCAAGAACGACCCGCGCGTGGCGAGCTGCAGGGTCCTCGGCGGCGTCCTGGACCGCGGCGTCATGCAGGGCGTGGTGGAGACGGTGAAGATGGTCGAGGCCCAGATCAAGACCCTTCCGGCCGACCAGCAGGACGCCGCGCTGGCCGAGGTCGCCGCCTCGGTGCAGGCGGGCATGCCGCCCCGGGAGAACCCGAGAATCAACACCTCGGTGGACTCCGTCCACGCCTCGGGCCCGCTGGGGCGCGCGCACTGCGTGATCCACGGCAACAGCAACTACAAGCAGACCGGGCTGCTCCAGGCGTACGCCGCGTACTCGCTGCTGCAGCAGGCGCCCAGGCGCGTCGGCCTGGCGTCGGCCTGCCAGGCCTTCGGCCACCGGGAGCTGCTCGGCGTGCTCAAGGCGTTCGGCCTCGTACTCGACCCGGTGCTGACCGTTCACAGCTGACCGTTCCGGGGGCTCCTGCCGCTCAGGCGCGGAGCCCCCGGTCACCCACGCAACCACTGAGGATGGCGTCCGTGCGGCTGACCGACTACCTCGACAAGGGCGCGTCCCTGGGCCCCGGGACCCCTTGCCTGACCACGGGGGACCAGACACTCACATACGGCGAGGTCCAGGAGCTCTCCTGGCAGGTGGCCCGCGCGCTGGACCGATCGGGAGTACGCCCCGGGGACAAGGTGGCGGTCCTCTCCGCGAACGATCCGACCGCCTTCTCCTGCGTGTTCGGCATCTCGCGGGCGGGCGCGGTGTGGTGCCCGGTCAACCCCCGCAACGAAGCCGCCGAGAACCGCGACCTGCTGGACCTCTTCGACTGCGCCTGCCTCGTCTTCCAGGAGGCCTACGCCCCCCTGGTCGCGAAGATCCTGCCGGACCTGCCGAAGCTGACCACGCTGGTCTGCCTCGACGGATCCCCGGCCTTCGCGACAGCCTTCGACGAGTGGCTGGACGACGTTCCCGCCGCGCCCTGGCAGGCCGAACCCGTCGACGAAACCGTCATGCTCGTCGGTACGGGCGGCACCACCGGCAGACCCAAGGGCGTCATGCTGACCGGCCGGAACATCGAGACCATGTCGGCGCTGACGCTGATGAGTTACCCGTTCGGCACCCGCCCGGTCTACCTGGCGCTCGCCCCGCTGACCCACGCGGCCGGAGTGCTGTGCTTCCCCGTCATGACGCTCGGCGGCGAGATCGTCATCATGCCGACGCCGGACCTGACCGAGTTCCTCGCGCTGGTCGAACGTCACCGGGTCACCCACACCTTCCTGCCCCCGACCCTGATCTACATGCTCCTCGGCAACGCCCGTCTGCCGGCCACGGACCTGACATCCCTGCGGTGCCTCTGGTACGGCGCGGCCCCGATGTCGGCGGCCCGGCTGGCGGAGGCCATCGAGCGGATCGGCCCGGTGATGGCCCAGCTCTTCGGCCAGTCCGAGGCCCCCATGATGATCTCGACGATGGCGCCCGAGGACCACTTCCACGCCGACGGCTCGCTCGCCTCCGAACGTTTCGCCTCCGCCGGACGGCCCGCTCCGCTCGTGACCGTCGCCATCATGGACGGTGAGGGCAACCTGCTGCCGCCCGGTGAGCCCGGCGAGATCGTGGTGCGCGGTTCCCTCGTGATGGCGGGCTACTACAAGAACCCTCTCGCCACGGAGGAAACGTCCCGGTACGGCTGGCACCACACCGGGGACATCGGCTACCTCGACACCGACAACTACCTGTTCATCGTCGACCGCGCGAAGGACATGATCATCAGCGGCGGCTTCAACGTCTACTCCGCGGAAGTCGAGCAGGCGGTCATGGGGCACCCCGCCGTCCAGGACTGCGCGGTCGTCGGCCTCCCGGACGACAAGTGGGGCGAGCGGGTGACCGCGGTCGTGCAACTCCACCCGGACCAGAACGTGACCGGGACCGACGTGCGCGCCTTCGTCAAGGCCAGGATCGGCGGCGTCAAGGCTCCCAAGCAGGTCGAGGTGTGGCCGGACCTCCCCCGGTCGAAGGTCGGCAAGGTCCTCAAGAACGAGGTCAGAGCGCAGCTCCTGCGTGAACTCCCCGGCAGCCGGTCGTAGGAGATCTCATGGTTGACAGAGTGCGCGTGGCCGGGGTCGGCATGGTCCCGTTCGGCAGGCCCGGCAGAAGCGAGAGTTACCCCGTCATGGCCGAGCGGGCCGCCCGGTCGGCACTGGACGACGCCGGGATTCCGTACGAAGCCGTCCAGCAGGCCTACGCGGGGTACGTCTACGGGGACTCGACGGCCGGCCAGTGCGCGCTGTACTCCCTCGGCCTGTCCGCGATTCCCGTCGTGAACGTGAACAACAACTGCTCCACCGGCTCCTCGGCCCTCTGGCTCGCCCGCCAGGCCGTCGCCTCCGGCGCCGCCGACTGTGTACTGGCAGTCGGCTTCGAGCAGATGCGCCCCGGTGCGCTGGGCAGCGTCTGGGACGACCGCCCGGATCCACTGCGCCGGTTGCTCGACCGGATGACCGAACTGCAGGGGTTCGACGAGCGGATACCGGTCGCGGCCCAGTTGTTCGGTGGCGCCGGCGTCGCGTACACCGACAGGTACGGCACCGATCCGGCCACCTTCGCGAAGATCGCGGTGAAGGCCCGCCGGCATGCGGCGGGCAATCCGTACGCGGTGTTCCGCACCCCCCTCACGGAGGACGAGGTGCTCGCCTCGCCGCACATCTATGGGCCCCTGACCCGGCTGCAGTGCTGCCCACCCACCTGCGGGGCCGCCGCGGCGGTGCTCTGCAGCGAGGAGTTCGCCCGTCGCCATGGCGTGCGCTCCCCGGTCGTGATCCGCGCCCAGGCCATGACCAGCGACACGCCGGGCACATTCGACTCGGGCGACATGATGCGGGTCGTCGGCTACGACATGACGCGGGAGGCCGCCCGGCAGGTCTACGAGGCGAGCGGGTACGGGCCGGAGGACATCGGCGTGGCCGAGCTGCACGACTGCTTCACGTCCAACGAACTGATCAGCTACGAAGCTCTTGGCTTCACCCCGGAGGGCACGGGCGAGAAGTTCGTGCTCGACGGCGACAACACCTACGGCGGCAAGGTGGTCACCAACCCCTCCGGCGGCCTGCTCTCCAAGGGACACCCCCTCGGAGCGACCGGCCTGGCCCAGTGCGCCGAGCTTGCCTGGCAGCTGCGCGGCCAGGCCGACGCTCGCCAGGTCGAGGACGTACGGACCGCGCTCCAGCACAACATCGGTCTGGGCGGGGCTTGCGTGGTCACGCTCTACGAGAAGGCACCATAGACACGCCCCGGGCCGGGCGCGGCCCTGTCCAGCTCGGCTGACCTCCGCTGCGGCTCCCGGCTGCAATCACCTTCCTCGGAGACCCCGGTCCGGGCTCGCGGCCTCCGGGGCCGGTCGATGATGTCCCTTCTCACCGCTCGCCGCCTCACGGAAGGCCGCGAGCTCAATGGCCCGCTTCGTCGTGTCCGCCGTCGCCTGCGACGGAACCCCGGCAGGGCACTGCTTCCGGCACGGCGCGAGCCACGGGGCGTCGGGCCACACATGAAGGCGATCCTTCGCGGTCATGGGCCAGTAGTGCCTGCTGGTCCCGGTGGTCACGACAACGGGGGCTCTCGCCCGCACCGCACCCAGGTCAGTGCCTTGTCCGCCGCCCAGGCGAGGGCGACGGCACGGCAGGCACTGCCATCGCTTGCTGTCGCACATCGAACGACCTCCGTTGCGAGTCGGTGTTGTCCGCCACCATCGGTGGCAGCCCCAAGCTCGTCCGCGCGCGCCTGAGGCATCGGTGCGCACACGATTCCAGTGCTGTGTCGGACCAGGAAGGCCATCTGCTCGTCGCCGACCAGTTCGGCGGCGACGACGAAATCGCCCTCGTTCTCCCGGTCCGCGTCGTCGGTCACCACGATCATCTGACCCGACGCCAGCGCGGCGACGGCCCGCTGTACAGCCCCTGCGGGAGCCCTGCCCCCGCTCACGGCGCCTCCTCGAGCCTGGTGTGGGTACCGAACTCCCTGTTGCGGTAGGTCAACGGTTCGCCGGCCGTACTGTCCGCCGTCATGACAGCACCGAGCACCACGACGTGATCGCCGCCGTCGACCAGGCCCGCGACGCGGCAGCCCAGAAACCCTGCCGCACCAGGAATGCGTGGCAGGCCGGAGTGTTCCTGCCATTCGATGCCAGCGAACTTCCCCGGTCCGCCCTTGCGCGCGAAGTTCGCCGCCAGAGCGCCTGATCGCTGCCGAGGACGTTGACGCCGAACGTGCCGGTGGCCCGCACGATCTCCAGTAGTTGCGAGTTCCGGTCGAGCGCCACCAGCACCATGGGTGGATCCATGGACAGTGCCGCGAAGGCGCTCACCGTGGTGCCATACGGCAGATCGTGCCGCCGGGTCGTGATCACCGCGACCGGCGTGCACACGACCGCCTTGGTCTCCCTGAAGGCGGCCTGGATCGGGCTCACGGAACGCGTGGTCATCGGGACACCGCCACAACCGTTGTCGTGGCGGGTTCCGGGGAGAACCCGGACACCGTGTTCGACATGGGACAGCCCTCCTGTTCGGCTTCTCACTCGAATCACACTCCGACAATCGGCCCGCACGAGGATCAACTGAGACCCGGCTACCACCGGCTCTTCACCGTCGGAAAGTCCTTCCGAATCACCGAACACGACCTGCGGGGCCGGCCGATCTGCCACCGCGGACACGGCTCCATCGAGGCACACCTGACCATCGTGTCCGCCGCCCTCGCGGTCAGCCGCCGGATCGAAACCCGAACCGGCTGCTCGATCAGGGAGGTGAGGCCGGCGGCATAGAACTGGGCGAACAACGCGTCGGTCGGCTCGTTGGTTTCACGATTTCCTGATATCCCGCCAGAGCGCCGGTGGTGTCGACGAAACCGAGGCGCCCCCCGGTGGGCAAGCCTGTCTCATGGACCAGTTCATGCCCGGCGTTCCACATAGCGCTTCACAGCCGCGTCGTAGTCGGTGGTGAGCCTGCCGAAATGGTGGAAGCCGTAGCCGTGGCGCTGAATGTGCTCACGCCAGATCGAGGGTGATCGTCCCTCGGGGGCGACGTCCGCGTCCCTCCGAGTGGACGGCGCTCAGCGGATTCGGCGACGGTGCGGTGGAAGCAGGAGTACCTCCAGCGCGTCGGCGCAGGTGCGGGCGCACTCGCGGAACCACGCGATGCGGTCCTCCGTCATGACCGCGGGGGTGGAACGGACCGCGAGTGCGGCGTGGGCCCGGCCGGCGCGGTCCAGCACCGGAACGGCGAGTGTTCGCACGCCGACCGCCGATTCGCCGTCGTTGAGCGCGTAGCCGTCGGCACGGACGAGCGCGAGTTCCCTGCGCAGTGCGTCGGGGTCGGTGATCGTACGGTCGGTGAGGGGTTCCAGCGGGAGGTCGTCGAGGATCGTCTCGGAGACCTCGTCGTCCGGCCGGGCCCACGCGAGGAGGACCTTGCCGAGGGCGGTCGAGTGCAGCGGGCGGCGCAGACCGGGCCCGGTCCCGGGCTGGACCGAGCGGCCGACGAGGATCAGCGCGTGGCGGCCGCTGCGGATGGCGAGGTCCGCGGTGGCGGACGTACGGAGGCTCAGCTGTTCGAGTTCCGGCGCGGCGCGGTGCAGCCCGCGCTGGTGGAAGGCGAGTTGCCCGAGTTCGGCGACGACGGAACCGAGCTGGTAGCGGGCGGTGCTGTCGTCCTGGTCGAGGAACCCGGCGGCGAGCAGGGTGCGGGCGAGGCGGTGGGCGGTCGAGACGGACAGGTCCATGCGGCGCGCGATGTCGGACGCGCTCAGTCCCTCCGCGCTGTACTCGCGGAAGCAGTCGAGGACGCCGAGGGCGCGGAGGACCGCCTGGGCGCCGGCGGGTGCGGGGGCGGTCGTGGGGATCCGCTGGGGGCCTGGCATGGCTGGTTCCTCGTCGGTAGGGCGCGGCGACAGGGTGCGTACGCCGACGCGGAACGTACTTCCGAGTCCCACCATGCGGCAATGCCCGGCCACCCAGGGGCGAAGATTTAAGGCCGCCGAAACAACTCCTCCCACCATGTGGGAAGAGTTGCCCGGCCCTGCCAGTCGTGTCAGCCTCCTGCTGCGGGCGCCGTCGAGGCGCTCCGCGTCGACCGGCGAGTCCGAAGGAGGGTGTCATGACGTCATTTCGCGGCACCCCCGTCTCGCCGGCCCCGCTGACCTCGCGCCGGTACATCGATCTGGCGCGGGTCGCCGGCTGCTGTTGTCGCTGACCGGTCGCTGACTCCTCCGGCGCGGCCAGGCGGCCCTGCCGTCGAGGGCCCGTTTCCCTTCATCCCCGTCGTCGTCCACACCGTCGTCGTCCGCCGCGCGCGCCGACCCGGCGGTCCGCCCCGACGACCTCCGCCCGACGTTCTCCGCCGCCGAAAGGTAATGCGTCATGCCCGACCAGCGGGTCAAGATCCTTTGGTACCTCACCGCCCCCGACGGTCCCTACCCGTGGGAGGAGCGCGGGCGCTGGGACACCCCCTTCGACCACCTGCGGCAGCTGGCCGTCGCGATCGACCGCCTGGGCTACTACGGCGCGCTGCTCGGCACCAGCAGCGACGACGGCCTCACGACCGCGGCGGCCCTGGCCGCGGAGACCCGCACCCTGCGCTTCCTCACCGCCGTCTATCCGGGGCTGGTCTCCCCCGCGAAGCTCGCGCAGATCGCCAGGACCATCGACCGGTTCAGCGACGGGCGGCTGCTGTTCAACGTCGTGAACGGGAACGACGCGGCGCTGGCCGGTTACGGAGTGCATCTGGAGCACGACTCGCGCTACGAGTTCAGCGCCGAGTACTGGAGCGCGTTCCAGCACGTCTACAGCGGCGAACTGGACGCCTACCGCGGGCAGTTCACCGACATCGCGGCGCGCCGCAACGACGAGGGGCCGCTGTCGGCTTGGCGGCACGCGCGGCCCGGGCAGTCACGCGCCCAACTGTGGGGCGCGGGCACCTCGCCGGCCGGAGTGGCGCATGCCATCAGCCTGTTCGACGTGTACCTGAGTTTCGCCGACACCCCGGAGCGGCTGGGCGGGAAGTTCCGCCGGGTGGGTGCCGAGGCGGCCCGGCTGGGTCGCTCGCTGAGCTACGGCACCCGGTTGCAGGTGATCGTGCGCGACACGGACGACGAGGCGTGGGAGGCGGCGGACCGGCTGCTTCGGCGCACGGACGTCGACACCGCCCGGACGCTGGCCGCCCGCCAGTTCGGGCCCGGGGAGAGCCTGGACACCTACCGCCCGGAACCGGACGCGGACCCGAAGGTGATACGCCGGGTCGAGGCCCTGCGCGCCGGACGTCTGCCGGACGTCAGCGACCTGGAGATCCACCCCAACGTATGGGCCGGGCCGAGCATGTTCGGATTCGACGTCATCCGGCCGGGCGCCGGGATCTACCTGGTGGGCAGCGCGGAGAACGTCGCCGCGCGCATCCGCGAGTACCGCGCGCACGGCACCGAGGCGTTCATCCTGTCCGGCTTCCCGCTGATCGGCGAGGCCCAGCGCTTCGCGGAGTCGGTGTTCCCGCTGCTCGACCTGGACCACGGCTTCGACGTTCCGGTGCTGCGCGAGGCACGGCCGTCGGCACCCACCGCCCCCGGCACGGACGAAGGCGCCGAGACGGGGACGGCGACCGGGCCCGCCCTGCCCTCCGTGGTCTGACGCCTCCCTGCATCGCCCGGCATTCCCCGGACTTCCCCGACTTCTGCTTGGAGCACCCCGTGACTGTTCCTTCCCCCGCCCCTTCCCGCCGCAGATTCCTCGGCGCCACCGCCGGGCTCGGCGTCCTGCTCGGCAGCGGCCTGCTGACCGCGTGCGGCGGTGCGGACACCGGCTCGGCGGCAGGCGGCGCCGCATCCGGAAAGCCGCGCCGCGGCGGCCGGATCCGGCTCGGCATCATCGACGTCAACCAGAACGGCGACCTGGACGCCCACAAGCCGATCGGCAACGGCTCGATCATCCGCGGCTTCGCCCTCTACGCGAAGCCGTGGGAGTGGAACGCCCAGATGCAGCCGGCGCTCACCCTCGCCGAGTCCGCCGAGATCAGCCCGGACGCGAGGACGTGGACCGTGCGCCTCAAGCAGGGCCTGGAGTTCCACAACGGCAAGACCATCACCGCCGACGACTTCGTGTTCTCCGCACGGCGACTGACCGATCCCGAGCTGGCTTCCCCCTACGCCGGGCTGCTGTCGTACGTCGACCGCGACCGCATCCAGAAGCTCGACGACCGCACGGTGCGGTTCCACTTCAAGAACGGCATGGCCTTCGTGCCCTTCCCGGAGAACTTCACCAACTTCGGCGGCATCGTCCCGGTCGACTACGACCCGCGAAAGCCGGTCGGGGCGGGGCCGTACAAGCTCAAGGAGTTCACGCCCGGCCAGCGTTCGCTGTTCACCCGGTTCGAGAACTACTTCCGCCCGGGGCAGCCCTACGCCGACGAGCTGGAGATCATCGACTTCAAGGACGAGCAGTCGCGCATCGCCGCACTCCAGTCCGGGCAGATCGACCTGGCCAACGGAATCGCGGCCGACCAGATACGGCTGCTGGGCTCCAGCGACGCCGTCCACACGGTGGTGTCCAGGACCAACGGCTGGCAGGGCTTCGAACTCAACCTCTCCAAGCCGCCGTTCGACGACGAGAAGGTGCGCACCGCGTTCCGGCTGCTCGTCGACCGGCAGGATCTGGTCGACCGTGCGCTGTCCGGTCAGGGCCGGATCGCCAACGACCTCTACTCCCCACAGGATCCGACGTTCGACACATCGCTGCCGCAGCGCCCGTACGACGTCGCGCGCGCCAAGCGGCTGCTGCGCGAGGCCGGCGCCCAGGACCTCACCGTCGAGCTGGTCACCGGTCCCGACCCCACGAGCGAGTCCGCGGCACTGGTGTTCGCCACGCAGGCCAGGAAGGCGGGTGTCACCGTCAACGTCAAGAAGGTCGACTCGGCCACCTTCGACGGCCCGCAGCGTACCGACTTCGCCCTCAGCACCGGCGAGCTGCTGACCGAGTCGTTCCTGGTCACCGGCCTGCATCTGGACGCACCGGGGTCGAACAACAACAAGACCCACTTCTCCGACCCCCGCTTCACGAAGCTGTTCAACCAGGCGCTGGGCGAGCCGGACGTCGCCAAGCGCACCCCCCTCGTCCACGAGATGCAGCAGATCCAGTACGACAAGGGCGGCCTGATCATCTGGGGCTTCGTCAACAACGTCGACGCCGTCGCCCAGCGGATCGGCGGCGTGACCGCGGAGCACACGCAGTTCCCGCTCTGGCGGTTCGAGAAGCTGTGGGTCGCCGGATGACGTGGCCACGCTGGCTGGCGCGGCGCGCCCTGTCGGGCCTCGTGGCGGTCTGGGCGGTGTCGGTGGTGGTGTTCGCCGCGACGCAGGCGCTGCCGTCCGACCCGGCACGCACCATCCTCGGTCCCCAGGCGCCCGAGGCGTCGGTCGCCGAACTGCGCCGGCAGATCGGACTCGACCGGCCGCCGGCCGAGCAGTACCGGAGCTGGCTGACCGGTGTGCTGCGCGGCGACCCGGGCACGTCGCTGGACTCCCACGTGCCGGTCGGACACCTGGTCTCGGAGCGGCTGGGCAACACGCTCGCCCTGGTGACCTGCGCGACCGGGGCCGCGGTCGCCGCCGCCCTGCTGCTCGGCACCACGGCGGCGGCCCACCGGGCCCGGCCCCTGGACCGTGTCATCACCTCGACCGCGGTCGCGGCGCAGGCGATCCCGGCGTTCGTCACGGCCGTCGGCCTGATCATCGTCTTCTCGACCACCGTGTTCCACGCGTTGCCCGCGGCGTCGCTCATCGAGCCCGGGCGGTCGCCGTGGGACCAGCCGCAATACCTCGTGCTGCCGTCGTCGGCCCTGGCCCTGTCGGTCGCGCCCTACCTGCTGCGGCAGGTGCGCGCCGCGGTCGCCCATGCCCTCGACGCGGACCATGTCGCGGCCGCCCGGCTGCGCGGTGTCCCGGAACGGCGGCTGCTGGTCCGGCACGCGCTGCCGAACGCGCTGGTGCCGTTGGTCCAGGCGGTCGCCCTCACGGTGAGTGTGCTGCTGGGCGGGTCGCTGGTGGTGGAGGCGGCCTTCTCCTATCCCGGGCTCGGCACCGCTCTCAACAGCGCGGTGCAGGTGCGGGACCTGCCGGTCGTCCAGGCGGTGGTGCTGGTGGTGGCGGCGGGTGTGGTGACCGTCAACCTGCTCGCCGACCTGGCGACGGTCCTGCTGACCCCGCACCTGCGGACCGGCTCCGGGGCGTCGGCATGAGCGCGGGAACGGCCACGCGGGACGTGGCGCCGCGCTCCCCCGCCGAAGTGCGGCGGGGTGAGGGGCTGGTACGGGCGACACTGCGCGACCGGCAGGTCCGCGTCGGGCTGGCTGTGACCCTCGCGATCACGCTGGTGGCACTGGCCGGACCGTACCTCGCGCCGCACGCCCCCGAGGCGCTGACCGGGACGGCCTACGCCGCACCCGGCTCCTCCGGGCTGCTGGGCACCGACTACCTCGGGCACGACGTCCTGTCCCGGGTCCTCGCGGGGGGACGCTCGGTCGTCACGATGACGGTCGCCGCGGCCTCGCTCGCGCTGGTGGCCGGGACAGTCCTCGGCACGGCGGCGGCGTTCTCGGGCGCACTCGGCGCGTCACGGGCCGGCCGGGCGCCGGACCGGGCCGTGGTCTGGCTCGCGGACGTGCTGCTCGCCTTCCCGAACATCGTGCTGGTCCTCCTGGTCGTGTCCATGTTCGGCCGCGAGCGCCGGCTGATGGTGCTCACCGTCGCGCTGACCCTGTTGCCGGGCACCGTCCGCCTCGCCCGGGGAGCCGCGCTCGGTGTCATCACCCAGGAGTACGTCCAGGCGGCACGCCTGATCGGTTACCCCAGGCGGCTGCTGCTCCTGCGCGAGGTGCTGCCGAACATCGCCGCGCCGCTGCTGGTCCACTTCGGCACCATGCTCACCTGGGCGGTCGAACTGCTGGCCGGGCTGAGCTTCCTCGGATACGGCGTCACCGCCCCGGCGGCGGACTGGGGTCTGATGATCAACGAGAACCGCGCCGGACTGCAGCTGCAGCCGTGGGGTGTACTCGCCCCCGTACTGCTCATCGCGGTCTTCGCGCTGGGCACCAACGCCATGGCGGAGGGCGCCGCGCGCGCGACCGGGCAGACCCGTCGCCCGGAGCGTGCTCCATGGCGTCGCCCTCGCAGGACGAACGGGCAGAACCGCAAGGAGGGAACCCCGTGAGCACCCCGGACTCCCCTGACGGACACAGCCCGCGGGAACCCGGTGCCGTCACCGCCGGCGCTCCGGTCCCGTCGCGGGGCCCGGCTCCCTTGCTGGCCGTGTCCGGTCTGCGCGTGGTGACGCCCGACGGCGCCGACATCGTCGCGGACTTCGGCCTGGAGGTCGCCCCCGGCGAGATCGTCGCGGTCGTCGGCGAGACCGGGTCCGGCAAGACCACCGCCGCCACCGCGCTGCTCGGGCACACCCGGGCCGGGGCGCGCGTCAGCGGCGGTCGGATCGTCGTCGACGGCGTCGACGTGACGGACGCCGACGCGGCCACGCTGCGTCGGCTGCGCGGCCGGCGCGCGGCATACGTCCCGCAGGACCCGGCGACCGCGCTCAACCCGGCACTGCGCGTGGGCACGCACCTCGACGAGGTCCTCCTGATCCACGAGCCCGGTCTGCCGCGGGCCGAACGGCGTGCCAGGATCGCCGATGTCCTGGACGAAGTCGGCCTTCCGCAGGACCGTGCCTTCCTGCGGCGGTTCCCCCATCAGCTGTCCGGCGGGCAGCAGCAGCGCGTCCTGCTCGCCCTGGCGTTCGTGCTGCGTCCCGCACTCATCGTGCTGGACGAACCGACGACCGCCCTGGACGTCACCACGCAGGCCCGGGTGCTCGACACCGTGCGCCGGTTGTGCCGCGCGCACGACGTGGCCGCGGTCTACGTCTCGCACGACCTCGCGGTCGTGCGGGCGCTCGCGGACCGGCTGGTCGTGCTGTACGCGGGACGGATCGTCGAGACCGCACCGACGCGGGACCTGTTCGCGCGGCCGCGTCACCCTTATACGCACGGGCTGCTCGCGGCGGTGCCGGACGTCACCCGCCGGCGCCACCTGGCCACGATCCCGGGACACGCTCCGGCGCCGGGCGAGAACCCCGGCGGCTGCGCCTTCGCACCACGCTGCGCGGCGGCGACCGCGCAGTGCCGCGCCGAGCGGCCGGGGCCCACGCCCGTCGGTGCGCGGACCGTGGTGGCGTGCCACCACCCGCTTCCAGCAGAACCGGACGCCCTCGCGGCACCGGCCGCCGGGCACGGCCCGCTGCCCGAGGAACCGGCCCGGCCCCTGCGCACCGCCGAACCCGCCCGGCCACCGGCCCCGGCGGACCCGCCCCTGCTGGAAGCCCGCGACGTACGCGTGGCGTACGGCCGGCACACCGTGCTCGACGGCGTGTCCCTCGCGCTGCGCCCCGGCACCTGCACGGCGCTGGTCGGCGGGTCCGGAGCGGGAAAGACGACACTGGCACGGACCCTGGCCGGGCTCGGGACCCCGGCGACCGGCACGTTGACCGTTCGCGGAGCCCCGGTTCCCTGGCCGGTCGCCGCGCGAACGCACGCGCTGCGCCGCGAGGTGCAGTACGTGTTCCAGAACCCGTACCGGGCGCTCAACCCCCGCCTGACCGTCCGTCAGACCCTGGGCGCGGTGCTCCGGCACTGCTTCGGCACCGACCGTGCCGAGACCGAACGCCGCGTCCTGGCCCTGCTGGACCGGGTCGCCCTGCCGGCCCGCACCGCCGGTTCCCTGCCACGCGAGCTCTCCGGCGGCGAGCGCCAGCGCGTCGCGGTGGCCCGTGCACTGGCCTGCGAGCCCGAGGTGCTCATCTGCGACGAGATCACCTCCGCGCTCGACGTCTCCGTACAGGCGGGCGTCCTCGGTCTCCTGCGGCAGCTGCGCTCCGACGGCCTGGCCATGCTGCTGGTGACGCACGACCTCGGTGTCGTACGGGCCGTCGCGGACGACATCGCGGTCCTGTACCGGGGACGCGTCATCGAGCACGGCCCGGTCGACACCGTCCTCGACCGACCGCACGAGGCGTACACGCGCTCGCTCGTGGCGGCCGCGCCCCGGCTTGCGGCGTCCGCCGACGTCCTCGCGCCCGCCTCCCCCGTCGCCTCCGTCAACCCGACCACCGACCAGGAACGGACACCGCTGTGACCTCCCCGACGACCGCCCGACCCTCGGAACTGTGGTTCACCCGCTGCCCGGTGCCCACCGCGACCGGCATCGCCGCCGACCGCGGCTGGCTGGCCGGGGAGTTCGCCGACGACGGCATCGCCGTACGGTCGCTCCAGGACGTGCCCCGCGACCTCGCGGCCGACCACCACTACACCCACGCGCATCCCGCGCTGTTCCGCGAGGGCGGCAACGTCCCGGCCCTGTGGGCGCGCGCCCAGGGCGAGCCGACCCGGCTCATCGGCCTGACCTGGATCGAGGAGCGGCAGTCGGTTCTCGTGCGGGAGAACAGCGGGATCACCGGTTCCGCGGACCTGCGCGGCGCCCGGTTGGCCGTCCCGGTGCACGGCATCGCGATCGACTTCTGGCGGGCCATGGCACTGCACGGCTTCGCCGGGGCGCTGTCGGCCGCCGGGCTCGGGCTCGGCGACGCGCACCTGGTGGAGGTGCCGGGTTCGGCGCACGGGCAGTGGGAGGCCGAACTCGCGGCGCTGGCCCGCGGGGACGTCGACGCGGTGTACGTGAAGGGCGCCCTCGCCGTCGAAGCCGCCGCCCGCTCCGGCGCGGTGGTCGCGGTCGACCTCGACGCACAGCCGGATCGGCGTGCCCGGGTCAACAACGGGACGCCCCGTCCCATCACGGTGCATCAGCGGCTGCTGGACGAACACCCGGACGTCGTGGACCGCTTCCTGGCCGTCCTCCTGGCCACGGCCGACTGGGCACGCGGCAACGGCGACGACGTGGCGCGGATCCTGGGCGCCGAGACGGGCGCGGGAGACGCCGCGGTGGCTCAGGCGTACCGGGGCGTCGGCCACACCTCCCTGGGCGTCGACCTGTCCGACGAGCGTCTTGAACTGCTGGAGATCCAGGAGCGGTTCCTGCACTCCCAGGGCTTCCTGCGGCAGCGTGTCGACGTCCGCGGCTGGGCCGACCCCGAGCCGTTGCGGCGCGCCCGCGCGCTCGTGGCCCGGCGTCCGCCGTACTGAGCCGGCCCTCCGGCCCGAGCCATCCCCCATCCCCCAATGCCCCATCGCCCTTCTCCCATCACCCACCTGAACGTCCTTCGGAGACACCCATGACCGTGAAGATCGGCGTCCACGGCGCCAACCCGTCGCTGTACCACCTGTCGCGCCTGGGCATTCTGGAAGGGGCGCTCGAACCGCACGGCGAAACAGTCGAATGGCTGCCCGTGCAGGGCACGCGCGTCGGCGAACTGCTCGGCGACGGCACCATCGACTTCGGCGGGACCGGTTCGACTCCGCCGATCACCGGACAGGCCGCGGGCCACGACATCGTCTACACCGCGGTGTCCGCACCGCGCCCCGAGCACGGCGCGCTGCTGGTGGCCGCGGACGGTCCGGTGCGGTCCGTCGCGGATCTGCGCGGCGGCACCGTCGTCCTGTCGATCGGCTCGTGGCAGACCCACTTCGTCGCGAAGGCACTGCACTCGGCCGGTCTGTCGTACGGCACGGACATCATCGCCGAGCGGCCGGCGACGGCGCCGGTCTCCTCCGGCGACAGCGCGCGCCGGCTGCGGGACGGTGAGATCGCGGCCTGGGTGGCCCAGGGAGCCGAGCTGTCCGCCGCGCTGCGCGATCCGGCGGTGCGGGTCCTGCTCAAGGCGAGCGACGTGATCACGGACCGGTCCGTGTTCTTCGCCGGCCGGCGGTTCGCCGAGACCAGTCCTCACCTGGTCGCGGTCATCGTCCGCGCGCTCCAGGACGCCGACGACTGGGCCGACGCGAACATCCCCGCGTCGGCGGCGCTCCATGCCGAGGGCCAGGGCGGCTCGGTGGAGGACTGGCACCGCGCGCTGGCCGACCTGCCCTGGCGCCTCGAACCCGTCGGCGACGCGTTCATCGCCGAACAGCAGGAAGCCGCCGACATCTTCGCCGCACACGGCTACATCCCCACGCCGATCACCGTCGCGGACGCGCGGCTGACCTCGCTGGAACCGCTGGTCGCGAACGCGCTGGCCGAGCCTCGCGCGACCGTCTGACCACTCCTTCGCGCCATGGTGCCGACGGACCGGGGAGTGCGGTCGACTCCTCCAGCAGGCCGAACCTGTCACCGGTCCTGAGTGCCGGGGCCGCGGGCAGTGCGCTCGGGTCGATGCCGAGCTTGCGGAGCCGGGAGTCCATGACGTTGACGGCGATGGGGTGGTAGCGGTGCCGGTTGGCGGCGTAGCAGTCGCCGTCCCGCTCACGGCGCCGAGCGGGAAACAGACGCAGTTGGCCTCGCCTTGGCCGCCGCAGCCACGTTCGAGGCGCACGGGCTGGTCGCACGGCCGTACGCCGGGGAGGGCATGCGTGTCACGATCGCGCAGGCGGAGGCCGACGACCGTGTGCTCTCCTCCGGCACGGAGCACCGCCGGTCCGCGGCCGACGGCTTGCCCGGTGACGCCGATGCGGCCGGCCGCCCGTGACGGGCGGTCGCGGACACGAGTCGCATCGTTCGACGGCCTGAACGACACAGATGTCCTCGGCACCGAGGACATCTCCCCCGACCTGCGACAACACCACGCAGCCGGGCATGTCACAGCCCGCGACGAGGAACCGGACCCGCCGCCGGGTGAGCCGCGGCAGGAAGAGGAGCCGTGTCGGCACCCACGCACAACGGACGATGCACACCGTCCGGCAGCCGCGTAACGGTGGTCGGACGCGCCCGACCACGGCGCCCGACCCGCTCCAGGCCGTCCGGACCGGCCCGGTCCGGACGGCCGCGCCACCTCGCGGAGCGCGCCTTGCCGCATGCGGCGCGCAACGCCGGGTGCCGGACTCAGCCCCTTTGCAGGATCTCGACCTGGTTGCCCCATGGATCGAGGACGTCGACGGACCGGGAACCGTCCGGGGCCTCGAACTCGGCCTGGATCCGCGCGCCGTTCGCGACCGCCCGCGCCTGCGCGACGTCCTTGTCCGGAACCTGGATGATGAAGGCCCCGTGCTTCTTCTTGTCGTGGGGGCCCTTCTTGATCAGCACCAGTCCCGGCCCGCCGCCGGGAAACACGACGATGTGCACGTTGTCGCCCTGCGCGACGGCGAACCTCGCACCGAACACGTTGCCGTAGAACTGCTCAGCGGCGTCGAGGGTGCCGACGTAGAGCTTGACCATGACGATGGTTCCGGTCGGTGCGGGCGCGTCGTCCGAAGCCGAACCCGTCGTCGACGCGGCGTCACCCGCCGAATGGACGGCCCGCGCGGCGATCGCCTTCGCGGGGGCCCCCTGCGAGTCGGTGGTCATGTGGGTCGCGGCGGGAGCACCGCACCCGACCGCCAGCAACAGCGGTACGGCAAACAGCATGGCTCGTCTGCGTATCACGGATTCTCTCCAGTTCTCGGGGTGTGGGCGCGATCCGGGTCCGGCGGACGGCTCCGACGGCGGGCGCGCGGTCAGCCTTGGCAAACGTGATGCGGCCTCAGGTACAGCCGTAAAGGTGCGCGGGGTGCCGTCGTGCGTCATGCCGACGCCTGCACCGGTCTCGCGGCGGGAGAACTTTGATCTCCCTGAGGAGAAGGTAACTCTGGCATGTCGCAAATGGAGTTTCAACCATTGGGAGTCTCGTTCTTCTCGATGCGAGGACGCACCCCTGAGCCCGGGGCGGCACCGCGCCGGATCCCGTCGGCGACCGCCCGAATGTAACGCTCGGGTTACGAAACACCCCGGCAGCCTTCCCCAGCCCTCGATCTCGGATTACGTTCCAGCGAAAACCAACCACATGGTAACAGTTGGGCGGCGCGCCGTGGGGCCCGTCACCATCGGCACTCAGGAAGGCAGTCGACGATGACCGAACTCGCTCCCGGTTTCCTCTGGGGCGCGTCCACCGCACCGCACCAGATCGAGGGCAACAACCTCAACAGCGACTTCTGGGCGAACGAGGGGCGCATCCCGGGCATGGAGCGCAGCGGTGACGCCTGCGACAGCTATCACCGCTACCGCGAGGACATGAAGCTGCTCGCGGACGCCGGGCTCAACGCCTACCGCTTCGGCATCGAGTGGGCACGGATCGAGCCGCTCCCGGGCCTGGTCTCACGCGCCGAACTCGCCCATTACCGGCGCATGATCGACACGGCCTTCGAGCTCGGTCTGACACCGGTCGTGACCCTGCACCACTTCACCAGCCCGCTCTGGTTCGCCGAGGAGGGCGGCTGGCTCGGCGACCGCGCGGTGGACCGGTTCCGGACCTACGTCGAGACGGTCGCGCCGATCCTCGACGGAGTCGAGTGGGTCGCCACCATGAACGAGCCGAACATGCTGGCCATCATGGTCGGCATGGCGCGGGCCTTCCAGAACGCGCAGGCCGGCGGGGAGTGGCAGAGCCCCACCCTCGACAACGAGGGCCCCCGCCCGCAACTGCCCGCCCCCGACACGGAGATCGGCGAGCGGCTCGTCGAGGCTCACCACGCCGCGCGGAAGGTGCTGCGCGAGCGCACCGGCGCCAAGGTCGGCTGGACGGTCGCCAACCGCGCCTTCGTGGCCCGCCCCGGCGCGGAGGAGAAGAAGCGCGAGCTGGAGCACATCTGGGAGGACCTCTACCTGGAGGGGGCGCGCGGCGACGACTTCGTGGGCGTGCAGTCCTACTCCAGCCAGTGGGTCGGCCCGGACGGCATCGAGCCCTACCCGCCGCACCCGGACAACACCCTCGTCGGGACCGCCTACCGGCCCGACGCGCTGAGCATCGCGGTACGGCACACCGCGGAGGTCACCGACGGCCTGCCGATTCTCATCACCGAGAACGGCATCGCCATCGGCGACGACACCCGCCGCATCGCCTACACGGGCGAGGCCCTGGAGCACCTCGGCAAGGCGATCGCCGACGGGGTGGACGTCCGCGGCTATCTGCACTGGAGCCTGCTCGACAACTACGAGTGGGGCCACTGGGCACCGACGTTCGGCCTGGTCGCGGTCGACCGCGAGACGTTCGAGCGCCGCCCCAAGCCCTCTCTCGCGTGGCTGGGCGAGACCGCCCGCCGCGGCCGGATCTGACCACAGTCCCACACGCGGAGGACACACCGTGCAGGTATCCGTACCCGACGTCTCGGCCAAGTCCCTGACCGAGCTCGTCTCGTTGAACGGGCGGCGCGCCGTCGTGACCGGCGCGGGCCAGGGACTCGGCCGGGCCGTCGCCGAGCGGCTGGCCGAAGCCGGAGCGGACGTGCTCGTCGCCGACATCCAGGACGAACTCGCCACCGCCGCCGCCGAGGAACTCGGCGCCCGTGGCCGGGGCCGTGCCCTGGCCGCCCATCTGGACGTCACCGACTCCGACAGCGTCGCGGCCGTCGCCGACCTCGCGGTCCGGGAGCTGGGCGGAGTCGACATCTGGGTGAACAACGCCGGGATCTTCCCCAGCATCGCCGCGCTGGAGATGTCCGACAAGGCCTTCGACGAGGTGTTCGCCGTCAACACCCGCGGTGTCTTCCTCGGCTCCCGGGAGGCAGCGCGCCGGATGAGCGAGGCCGGGCACGGGGGCGTCATCGTCAATGTCGTCTCCACGGCCGGGTTCCGCGGAACGGCTCCCGGGCTCGCCGCATACGTCGGCTCCAAGCACGCGGCACGCGGCCTCACCCGTCAACTCGCCCTTGAATTCGCCCCGTTCGGTATCCGAGTGCTCGGCGTAGCGCCGACGTTCGTGCCGACCGAGGGAAACCTCGCCGCGGCCGCCGCGGCCGGCGTGGACTCCGAGACGATCATGTCCGTGATGCAGCCCGGCCCACTCGGCCGACTCGGCGTGCCCGACGACATCGCCCGGGTGGTGCTGTTCTGCGCCAGCGACCTCTCGGCGTTCATGACGGGCAGCACGCTCCTCGCGGACGCCGGTGAAACGGCTTGACGCGCGCCGCCCCGACCGCCCCGAACACCCGGTAGGAATCCCATGCTCTCGCCCCGTACCACCCCCACCCGCGACGTCGTCGGTCTCGACGGCCTCTGGCGGTTCGCCCTCGACACCCGGACCGGTGCCACTCCCTGGACGTCACGGCTCGCCACACCGCTCGAAGCCCCCGTCCCCGCCAGCTACAACGACCTGTTCGTGGACACGGAGATCCGTGACCACGTCGGCGTCGTCTGGTACCAGCGCGACGTACGCGTCCCACGCGGCTGGACCGACGAACGGGTCGTGCTGCGTTTCGGATCCGTCACCCACACCGCGCGGGTCTACGCGGACGACCGGCTCGTGGCCGAGCACACCGGCGGCTACACGCCGTTCGAGGCGGACCTGACCGGCATCGTCGAGCCCGGCACGGAGTTCCGGCTGACGGTCGCCGTCGACAACCGGCTGACGAACGTGACCATCCCGCCCGGCACCGTCACGACCGGCCCCGACGGCCGCGAACGCCAGTCGTACCTGCACGACTTCTACAACTACGCGGGCATCGCCCGATCCGTGCGCCTCTACAGCACGCCGAAGACCTTCGTCGAGGACGTCACCGTCGTCACCGGACGGGACGGCGCGGCCGGTACCGTCGCCTACCGCGTGGAGGTCGCCGGCGAGCACGCCGACACGGTCACCGTGCGGGTGCGCGCGGTCGACGAGGCCGGCCGGACCGTCGCGGAGGGACACGGCACCGAGGGCGTCCTGCGCATCGAGGACGTCACGCTCTGGCGGCCGGGCGCCGCCTACCTCTACGACCTCGTCGTGGAGCCGGCCGCGGACGGCGAGACCGCGGACAGCTACACGCAGGCCTTCGGGGTCCGTACCGTCGAGGTGCGAGGCACCGAGTTCCTCATCAACGGCGAGCCGTTCTACTTCACCGGCTTCGGCAAGCACGAGGACACCCCCGTCCGGGGCAAGGGCCACGACGACGCCTACCTCGTCCACGACTTCCAGCTCCTGAACTGGACGGGGGCCAACTCCTTCCGTACCTCCCACTACCCCTACGCCGAGGAGGTGCTGGACTTCGCCGACCGGCAGGGCGTCGTCGTCATCGACGAGACCGCCGCCGTCGGCCTCAACCTGGGAGTCCAGGGCGGGCTCACCGGCATTCCGCCGACCCCCACCTTCGCCCCGGAGAACTTCGGCGGGACCACGCGGGACGTCCACGCCGAGCACCTGCGGGAGTTGATCGAGCGGGACAAGAACCACCCGAGCGTGGTGATGTGGTGCCTCGCCAACGAGCCGGCCTCCAACGAGGACGGCGCGCGGGAGTACTTCGAGCCGCTGGTCGAACTGGCCCGCAAGCTCGACCCGACCCGGCCCCTCACCTACTCCGCCGTCATGTTCGCGACGCCGCAGAACGACCGGATCGGCGACCTGTTCGACGTCCTGAGCATCAACCGCTACTACGGCTGGTACCTCTTCACGGGCGATCTCGCGACCGCCGAGGGGTACCTGGAACAGGACCTGCGCGGCTGGGTCCAGCGCTTCGGCAAGCCGGTCATGATGTCCGAGTACGGTGCCGACACCCAGCCCGGCCTGCACTCCGTGTGGGACGCACCGTGGAGCGAGGAGTACCAGAGCGACTTCCTCGCCATGTACCACCGGGTCTTCGACCGCATCCCGGAGTTCGTGGGCGAGCACGTGTGGAACTTCGCGGATTTCCAGACGTCCCCCGGCATCCACCGCGTCGACGGCAACAAGAAGGGCGTGTTCACCCGCGACCGCAAGCCCAAGTCGGCCGCGTTCGCCCTGCGCCGACGCTGGCACACACTGGGCGGCCGCAAGCCCGGCCGGGCCGCGTCCGACTGACACCCGCGGCGGTACGCCACGCTCCGGTCGCACACCGCCGCAACCGAGAAAGGCGGGCCCATGCCTCCGCCGCCTCTCCCCACCTGGTGCGACTCCGCACCATCGAGGCGCCGGGTGCCGGGCCGAGCCTCTCCAGGCCCGCCACCCGGCGGCGCGGGGCGCCGCCGCGCCACGTCCGCCGCTCGCCCGGCCGTCTCCGTCATCGCCGTCCCCCGAGCCGACACCACGGGGCCGCCGACAGCGGACAGCACGGGAGCCCGGCACTGTGACCCGGTGCCGTTCGCGGGTGCCTCCGGCGATACGGCAGCGCAGTCGTCGACGGCCGGCCCCGCTCCGGGGCGGCGGCCGACACCCGCTGGGGGATTCCCCGGTGCCGTGCCGCCGGGGACACCACGGCGGCACGGCGCCGACGACGCCGGCCTCTTCGGCGGCAACCGGAACCCGGCCCCACGGGACGGCCGGTGTTCCGAGCCGCCGCACGGGTCCGGCTCTCGCCCTGTTCACCGGCGGGCTCCGTTCAGCGTGCCCTCCCAACCGTCCCGCTGCTTCCCGCCGCGCGCCGGAGCCGACCGGTCCGGCGGTGCGGAACGCCATGGCCTCTCCTCCCCGACCTCGGCCCGGCCACGGCCTTCCTCGCCACCGGCGGTCGCCGCCGCCTCTTAGCATCATGTGACAAAGGAGTCCTCATGCCTCACGACGACCGGGACGTCAGCGTGGTGGTCCCCCCTCCGACGGCTGCACTGCAGGACACCACCGAGGGGCCCGCCGCGCCGCCCGCCACGCCGGAGATCGAGGCACCGGCGCTGCAGAGGGTGGGCCGGGACTATCTCGCATGGCTGATGATCGCCAGTTTCGGCGGCGCCCTGGCCCTCATGGTCCCCCTCTCCTACTCGCTGGCCGTGCGGATCTCGGACCTCGCGCCGGGGCACGAGGAGCGGCTCGGGTACGTCACCGGGTCCGCCCAGTTCGCCTACCTGGTCCTCAGCCCGCTGATCGGTCTCTGGAGCGACCGGACACGTTCCCGCCTCGGCCGTCGCACGCCCTTCATGATCGGCGGCGCGCTCCTCGGCACCGTCGCGCTCGCCGGGGTCGCGCTCGCGCCGTCGGTCCCTCTGCTGGGCCTGGCGTGGGTCTTCGGCATGATCGGCTGGTCCACGGCCGGACAGGCGATCCAGAACGTCCAGGCGGACCGCGTGCCCGAGGAGCAGCGCGGCCGGGTCTCGGCCCTGACCAGCGCCATGACCCAGATCGCCCCGGTGCTGGGTATCGGTCTCGCCTACGGGGTGGCCTCCAGCACGTTCCTGGTGTTCCTGGTCCCGGGTGTCCTGGGTGCCGCCATGGTGATGCTGTTCCCGGTGTTCAGGCCCGAGGGCGACTCCCGCGCACTCGTGCACACCAGCGGCGTGACCGTGCGGAGCATGGTCACCAGCTACGGTTTCAACCCGCGCAGATACCCGGACTTCGGCTGGAACTGGCTCGGCCGCTTCGTCTTCTTCATGGGCCTGTACTTCAACACGACCTTCGGGACGTTCTTCTACGCGCAGCGACTCGACCTGCCGGTCAAGGAGGTCGCCGGGATCGTGGCGGTCATCGGGACCATCGGCGTGGTGGCCGCGTCGGGCGGCGCCATCGGGGGCGGCCTGCTGTCCGACAAGCTCGGCCGGCGCAAGCTGTTCACCCTGATCGGTTCCACGGTGTTCGTGGCCGGTGCCGTCGCCGAGGCGTTCGCCCACTCGATGCCCCAGCTGATCGTCGGCGCGGTGCTGATGCAGTTCGCCATCGCGGTGTTCAGCGCCGTCGACCAGGCCATCGTGTTCGCCGTCCTGCCGGACCGGGCAGAGGCGGGCCGCTACCTCGCGGTCGTCGCCTTCTCGCAGAAGATCCCCAGCGCCGTCGCCCCGCTGATCGCCCCGTTCGTCATCACGGTCGGGGTCGGCGAGGGCGGCGAGAAGAACTACACCGTGCTCTATCTGATCGGCGCCGTCCTGGCGCTGGTCGGCGGCCTCGTCGTCAAGTTCAAGGTCAAGTCGGTCCGGTAGCGCGGCATCCGGGCCGGCTTCCCGGAATGCGTCACATTCCACCGAGAATCGAGAGGCACAGCATGCACAACGCACCGTACGGCCTGGGCATCGACAGCGGCGGTGACACCTTCCCGGTGTCGGGGTCCGCGCCCCGGCTGTCGTGGAAGCCGTCACCGGACGCGGTGGACCCGGTGGCGTACGAGGTGGAGTGCACCATTGACGGAGCGGCGCTGCCCGCCGTGACCACCGCCGTCGGCGGGCACCGGTTCCTCCCCTGGCCGTGGGCGGCTCTGTCCAGCGGCCGGCGGGTGGCCTGGCGGGTCCGGGCGCTCGGCGGCGACGGCTCGCCGTGGTCTCCGTGGCACACCTTCGAGTCGGGTCTTCTCGCCGCCGACTGGGAGGCGCGCTGGATCAGCCCCGTCGAGTCGGGCGATCCCGGATACGGCAGACGGCCCGCATACATCCTGTCCACCCGGTTCGAGGCACGGGCCGGGGTGCGCTCGGCACGGCTGTACGCGACTGCGCTCGGGGTGTACGAGGCGTACCTCAACGGCGAGCGGGCCGGCACGGCCGAACTCTCGCCGGGGTCCACCTCCTACGACCGCACGCTCTACGCCCAGGCCTGCGACGTCACCGCAGCCGTCGCGACGGGTGGCAACCGCATCGAGATCGTGCTGTCCGACGGCTGGTACCGGGGGCAGGTGGGAGCCTTCCGGCTCCCGGCCGGCTGGGGCACGACGACCGGCGCGCGGGCCGAACTGCACATCGTCTACGAGGACGGCGCTCGCCAGGTCGTCCGTACCGACGGAACGTGGACGAGCGCGGAGTCCGCCATCACCAGGGCCGACCTCATGGACGGGCAGACCACCGACTTCCGGCTGCGGCCCGGGGCCGGCGGGCCCGTTCTCGTCGATCGGGTGGAAGCGCCCGCGATCGACTGGTCGCCGGCGCCGCCGGTGCGTGTGATCGAGTCACGCCCGGCGCAGTCCGTGGCACGGCTCGAAGACGGTGTGTGGATCGCCGACTTCGGCCAGAACGCCTCCGGCCGGATCGCCCTGGGCGACCTCGGCCCGGCCGGCACCCGCACGGTCGTCGACTACGGCGAGCACCTCGGCCCCGACGGCGACCTGACGACCGTCCACCTCGACTCCGCCCGTCCCGGCCAGGCCCCTCTTCCCTTCGTCCAGCGCGACGAGGTCGTCTCCGCGGGAGGCGGCGGCGAGATGTTCGAACCGCGCCACACCGTGCACGGCTTCCAGTACGCGCGCATCCACCGCGACGGCGCCCCGCTCGATCCGGCGAGCGTCGTCATGCGGGTCGTCCACTCGGACCTGCGCAGCACCGGCACCTTCGCCTGCGGCCACCACGATCTCGGCCGCCTCCACGAGATCGCCGAGTGGAGCTTCCGCGGCAACGCCGTCGACGTGCCCACCGACTGCCCGACCCGCGAACGGCTCGCCTGGACCGGCGACTACCAGGTCTTCGCACCCACCGCGACACGCCTCTACGACGTCCTGGGCTTCAGCCGCAAATGGCTGCGCGCCGTCCGCGACGACCAGCTGCCCGACGGCCGGATCGCCAACTTCTCACCCGACGGACGCCGTATCAAACACCACCTCGACGACCAGTTCGCGATGATGACCGGCTCGGCCGGCTGGGGAGACGCCGTCGTCGCCGTCCCGTGGGAGCTGTACGAGTCGTACGGCGACCGGGAGATCCTCGCCGAGAACTGGGAGGCGATGGTCCGCTGGGTCGAGTGGGCCCTCACAGCCGCCCGCACCCTCCGCCACCACTCCCGCGTCGAGCGCTCGGCCGAGCCGCTGCCGCACGAGCGCCACCTGTGGGACGGCTCCTTCCACTGGGGCGAGTGGACCGAACCGAAGGAGAAGGCGGCGGACGGCACCCCGATCGACCCGGTCAAGGACGATCCCGTCGCCTGGTTCATGGCCGACAAGGGCGAGATCGGCACGGCCTTCCTGTACCGCTCGACGGCGACCCTGGCCCGTGTCGCGCGGGTACTGGACCGCACCGAGGACGCGGCCCGCTACGCGGAGCTCGCCGAGCAGGTCCGCGACGCCTGGCGCACCGAGTTCCTCTCCCCCGACGGACGTACCGCCGGCGACTCCCAGGCCGGTTACGTGCGCGCCCTGTTCCTCGGGCTCGTCCCCGACGAACTGCGCGAGGCCGCCGCCACGCGCCTGGTCGAGCTTGTCCGCGCCGCCGGCACCCATCTCACCACCGGCTTCCTCGCGACCGGTGACCTCCTTCCCGTCCTCGCCGACCACGGTCACGCCGACGTCGCCTACGAACTGCTCCTGCAGCGCACCGCGCCGTCCTGGCTGTACATGCTCGACCACGGCGCGACCACCATCTGGGAGGAGTGGGAGGGCGTCGACGACAGTGGTACGGCCCACGAGTCCCTCAACCACTACAGCAAGGGCGCGGTCGTCCGCTTCCTGCACACCCACGTCCTGGGACTGCGCCAGACGCCGGGGTCGATCGCCTGGGAGTCCTTCGAGGTCGCGCCCGTCCCGCACCCGTCCGTGCCATGGGCCCGGGGCACCCACGAGTCCCCGCAGGGAACGATCGCCGTGGAGTGGCGGACGGACGGCGACGAACTCACCGTCACGGTGGACGTCCCGCCGGCCACCACCGCACACGTCGTCTTCCCCGACGGCACGGCCGAGACCGCGGAGGCGGGCACCTTCACCGCGACGCGCCTCATGGGGAAAGGACGCTGACGGGGTCGAGGGCATCCTGAGACCCGGGGCACCGCACGCGACCGCACCCGGGCCGTGCGCATGGCGCAGGAGAGGCGGTGGCATCGCGGCGCCACCGCCCCTTCCCGCTGCGCCCGCGCCGTCGCAACGGTCCCGGGATCGCGGGATCAGTCCGGCAGGGCCTCTCCGCGGATTTCCGGAGCCAGGCGTACGAGGCCCATGGCGAGGACGAAGACGACGGCCGTGAGGCTGAGCGGGAGCGTGAGCGAACCCGCGGCGTGGATGCCGTATCCGATGAGGAAGGTGCCCGCGGCGGCGAACCACCGGGAGAAGTTGGTGGTGAACGCGAAGGCGGTGGCCCGCATCCGGGTGGGCGAAGGTCAGGCCGATGGATGACATCGGGTACGCCACCCCGTACGCGCCGACCGTTCCGACCGTTCCGACGATCATCAGCCCGAACAGGGTGGCCAGCGCACCGCGTCGGCCGAGGCGTCCGGCCAGGCCGGGCACCGCGAAACAGCCCACGACGGTGAAGGCAGCGACCGTCATCGAGGAGAGGCCGGCCAGGTGGACGGTGGTGTCGTGGCTGTAACCGGCCTGTGCCGAAAGGTTGTTCATGGCCGTCGGGACGTAGGTCGAGCCCGCCCACAGGCCGATGACGCACACGACGAGTAGCAGCAGGGTGCCGACGGTGCGGCCGCGGTACGGGGGCGTGAGGATCTCGACGACAGGCTGCCAGAACGACCGCTCGGCAGCGTCGGACTTGTCCTTCCAGCGTTCGGGCTCGGGGGTGCTGCGGCGGATGAGGAAGACGGCGAGGGCGGGGAAGCCGCCGATGAAGAACATGCCACGCCAGCCGAGTTCGGGTCCGAACAGAAGATAGACGGCGGAGACGGCGAGGACGCCGAAGTAGGCGGCCGAGTGCATCAGTCCGCCGAAGCACTCACGCACCCGCTCGGGCATGACCTCGGAGAGCTGGGTGCCGGCCATGGCCCATTCGCCGCCCACGCCGATGGCGGCGAGGAAGCGGAAGGCGTTCCACTGCCACAGGTTGGTGGAGACGCCGGCCAGGGCGGTGAAGACGCCGTACATCAGGATCGAGGCCGTCATGGCCGGCTTGCGGCCGAAGCGGTCGGCGATGGGACCCCAGATGAAGGAGCAGCCCCAGCCGAGGAGGAAGAGAGCGGCGCCGATCTGCCCGTACCAGCCGATGTTGCCGGGGGTGACCGCGACTGCGGCGCGGGGCAGCAGCTCGGTCATGGTGGGGGGCGATGGCGGCGGATGTCGTCGTGGTTTGCTCGTTGATCGTCACGGGGACCTCGATTCGGCTCCGTTCGAATGGTGACGATGTCGGGAGGCGCACGGGAGGACTGAGCGGGGTGGCGGACCGGCGGCCCGTCGTGGATCAGCCGGCGTCGGTGACGCGGGCGAGGAAGGTGGCGAGTCCGGCCTGCATGCCGGCGTAGTCGGCGGCCGGTCCGGTGGGGGTCTTGCGCAGGTGGTCGCGGACGGGTTCCAGGAGGATGTCGACGGAGCGTTTCGCCGCGCGGACCGCCGCCGGAGAGTGGGCGATGATCGAGGTGACGAGCGCGGTGACGGTGTCGTCGAGCTCGGCCTCGGGCACGTGGGTGGTGGCCAGGCCGAGCCGTACCGCCTCAGGGCCGTCGACCAGCCGTCCGGTGAACAGCAGGTCGCGGGCCGATGCGGGACCGGTGAGCAGGGCGATGCGGGCGGCGAACGTCGGCGGTACGAGGATGCCCCAGCGGGCGATGGGCATGCCCAGCGTGGCGTCGTCGGCGACGACGCGCAGGTCGCAGGCGCAGGCGAGTTGGCAGCCGGCACCCGCCGCGGTGCCGCGGATGCGCGCGACGACGGGGACCGGGAGGCGTTCGACGGCGGTGAGCGCGCTCTCCATCGCGGCGAAACTGGCGTCGATGTCGGCAGGGTCGGCGGACAGCCATTCACGCATGTCGGAACCCGCGCTGAAGAAGCTGCGGCCCGCGCCGGCGAGGACGACCGCGCGGAGCGTCGGGTCGTCGGCCAGGTCCTCGAACAGGGTGGCGAGGGCGTGCCAGTCGCGGGTGGTGAGCGCATTGGCCCGGCGTCCCGTGCCGACCCGTACGGTGGCGAGGCCGCCGTCGCGCTGGAGCCCGACCGCGGCCGAGCCGCCGGTCATCGTACGGCTCCCGTGGCCCGCAGTTCCTCGATCTCCCGGGCGCTGTAACCGGTTTCGGCGAGTACGTCCTCCGTGTGCTGGCCGAGCAGCGGCGGGGCGGTGCGGATGCGGACGGGGCTGGCGCTGAGCTTGAGGGGCGATCCGATGGTGCGCAACTCCCCTGCCGTGGGGTGATCGAGGACCGACACCATCTCGCGGGCGACGGCCTGCGGGCTGGTCAGTGCCTGTTCGACCGTGCTGATCGGAGCGCAGGGCACTCCGGCGGCGTCCAGTGCCTCGGCCCACTCGGTGCTGGTGCGGCGGGCGAGCGCCGCCTCCAGGAGCGGGATGAGTTCCCGACGATGGCGCACCCGGTCGGGGTTGGTGGCGAACCGGGGGTCGGCGGCGAGGGTGGGTTCGCCGAGCACCTCGGCGAAGGTCCGCCACAGTTTGTCGTTCCCGGCGGCGATCATCAGATGGCCGTCGGCGGTGGCCAGGGCCTGGTAGGGGACGATCGTCGGATGGGCCGAGCCGTGCGGGCCGGGGGTGTCGCCGGTGGTGAAGTAGCCGCCTGCCACGTAGGTGAGCCAGGCGAGCTGCCCGTCGAGCAGGGAGATGTCGACGTGCTGGCCGCGGCCGGTGGAGCGGCGCGCGTGCAGGGCGGCGAGGATGCCGATGGCGGCCCACATGCCGGCGCCGATGTCGGCGGTGGCGACGCCGGGGCGCATCGGAGGTCCGCCCGCTTCGCCGGTGATGCTCATCATGCCGCTCTGCGCCTGCGCGATGGCGTCGTAGCCGGGCCGTTCGGCCCAGGGGCCGGTGTGGCCGTAACCGGATATGGAGGCGTACACCAGACCCGGGTTGCGCGCCGACAGCTCCTCGTAGCCGAGGCCCAGGCGGGCGGCGGTGCCGGGGCGGAAGTTCTCCACCAGGATGTCGGAGCGGTCGGCGAGCCGCAGCACGAACTCTCGTCCGCGCTCGCTCTTGAGGTCGACGCTCACCCCGCGCTTGTTGCGGTTGGCGGACAGGAAGTAGGAGGCTTCGCCGCCCTGGAACGGCGGGCCCCACTGGCGGGTGTCGTCGCCGTCCTTGGTGTCCTCCACCTTGACGACGTCGGCGCCGAGGTCCGCCAGGACCATGGTCGCCAGCGGACCGGAGAGGATGCGGGAGAGATCGAGGACTCGGATTCCGGCGAGGGCGCCGGGAACGGCGCACCCGGAACCCGGTGCTGCGGTGGAGGTCATGCCTGATCGGTGCCTTTCTGACGCTGACGCGGCCCTGCGAATCAAATTGGATGGACCACTGGACCACTGGACCGTGGGCTAGAGTGTTCGACGAGTCCCAGCCGCTGTCAAGGGGCAGCGGTCGAGGCTCGGGGAGACCAACCGGGGAAAGGACCGCGCCGTGACGGAGTCGCTGCGCCCGCTGACACGGCCCCGCCTGTACGAACAGGTGGTCGACCGGCTACGGGAGTACGTGCAGAAGGAGCACCTCCACGCGGGCGACCGGCTGCCTCCGGAACGTGACCTCGCGGACCGGCTCGGCGTCAGCCGCACCTCGGTACGCCAGGCGATCGTCGCCCTGGAGGTCCAGGGCCTCGTCGAGGTACGGCACGGCGGCGGCACCTACCTCCTGCGCGACCGGCTGGACGCCGAACCGCTGGAGACGATGATCGACCGGCGCCGCCGGCTCCCCGACGTCCTGGACGCCCGGGACGCCCTGGAGACCAAACTCGCCTTCCTCGCCGCGGCCCGCAGGACCGAGCAGGACCTTCAGGAGATCGACGCCGCACTGACCGTCATGGCCGAGGCCATCGACCGCGGTGAGCTGGGCGTCTCCGAGGACAAACGCTTCCACGCCGCGGTCACCGCGGCCGGCCACAGCCCGCTGCTCGCCGCGTTCATGACCGAGATCTCCCTGCCCATCGCCGAGAGCAGGGAGGAGTCACTGCGCCAGCCCGGCCGGCCGGCCAAGTCCCTGGAGCAGCACCGCGCCATCGCCGAGGCCATTCGCGCGGGCGACTCCGAGGCCGCCGCCCACGCCATGCACCACCACGTGGTGACCGTCGGGCACGTCAAGCTGCTGGACTGGCAGGCCGAAGCGCTGGGCTGAACCACCGAGGAGGAGCCACCGGACCGCGCAGCCGGTCCGGCAGGACACGGCATGCGTCGCCCGAACCCCTCCATGTGGCCCCTTGCGACCATGGCGACGCGGGTCGTGTTCGGCTGGTACATGGTGCGTGGGCTCCGACGGACGAGCGCCGGAGCGCGCAGGCGTCGCCCCGGACCGGGTCGCCTTCCGGCAGGCTGGAACTTTCCTCCAGGTCCACGAGCACCGGCCGAGCCGAAGGGCTCAGGTGACACCGCGGACATCAGGTGTTCCGGCCCTCCGGCAGCTCCCGAACCGCCAGGGCATCTTCGCCCTCCGTCCCGAGGCCCGGAGCCGCCTCAACACCGGCTACATGACCTGCGCGTTCCTGGGCGGCAGTGCGGGGTCATGGCTCGGCGCCCACGCCTTCGCCGCACTGGGCTGGGGCGCCGTGTGCGGCCTCGTCGCCATCGCCGCGTGCCTGGCCTCCGCCGGGTGTCTGACGGGCCGACCGAGGCGACCAGGCGACCGGACCGGGCAACCGCAGCCCACCGGCACGGCCCGATGAGCCGGCTCAGGGTTCGGTGACGACCGCGACCGTGCTCACGCGGTCGCCCCCGTCCACCGGGCCGGAACGTGGCCCCCGCATGCGACGGTGGTTTCCGCGCGCATGCGGAACGCGGATGCTCGTCCTCGGCGCCGGCTCCCGCACGGACGGAGTGCTACCGCCCGCCGCAGGACGAGACGCTCACACCCCGGGAACACCAGGTACCGGCTTCCACCACTCGGTTCAGTGCAGTCCGGTGAGGAAGGAGGGGAGGGAGGCGGTGAGGGTGTTGCGTTCCGGCGCGGCGAACAGCGGGTCGAGGTGGTTCATGCCGTTGTCCGTCTCGTACACCGCGTACGGGATACGGGAGTTGGCGACGACCTCGCGGGCGGCCGACTCGATCGTCCCCTGCGCGTAGCTCGTCTGGAAGACGAAGAGGGGGATGTCGAGGCCGCCGCAGTGCGACAGCCGCAGGCCCAGCGAGCGGGTCAGGTCGGTGTCCGCGTAGGCGTCGGTGACGTCGAGGTCGACGGAGAGCCGGGCAGGCCAGTACCACTCCCACACGGCGGGCTCGGGGCCGCCCGCGTACGCCGTGGCGACCCGGCTGATGGGGGTGATGCCGGTGTCGACCCAGCCCCGGACGTCCCCACTGTCGGCGAGATGCCCGGAGTGGACGCTGATGTCGTTCGGCCAGCCGAAGCCGGTGTCCACCAGGACGCCCAGCAGTCCGGCGTTGGTGACGGGGACCGGGGGCCGCAGGGCGTCGGGCATCCGGGGCTGGAGGACGGAGGGCCCGCAGGGGTCGCGATGGGCGTACCAGCCGGCGAGCTGGTACCAGATCTGTGTGCTCTCCGCCCGGCTGCCGAGCCCGACCGCGCTCAGGGTCAGGTCGAAGACGGCACCGCCGTCGATGGCGGCCAGCCGTTCCTTCACCTGCTCCGGCGAGTTCTCCACCGGATCCCCGTTCCCGGCGAAGGCGCCCCTCACCCCGCCGTCGACGAGGACCAGGCCGGACAGTCCGTCGTATCCGGGGCTGCCGTCGAAGTCCCAGGCGGCATACGCCAGCGCCGTGGTGGCACCCCACGAGTGGCCGCCGAGCACGACCCGGCGCCGGCCGCCGCCGGCCGCGGCCAGCACGACGGTGCGCAGATCGGACAGGGTGCGGGCCAGGCCCCAGTGGCCCGCGAACGCCGCGGCGTCGGGGTCGAGCGAGCGGTAGTGGCCGTCCAGGTAGTAGGCGGCCGGGTCCGCGGTGACGAATCCGCTGCGGTCGGCCAGGTTCTCCTCGCGCCGGTCGAACGCCCAGACCTGCACGCCGGGCAGCTGCGCGACCAGGTCCCGGGCGAGCAGCCGGAAGTCGTTCGCGGCCCCGAACATGCCCGGTACCAGCACCAGTACGGTGTGCGCCGTGTCAGGGCCGACCTTGAGCACATGAACGCGGTCCGACCCCGCCGGACCACCGCCGGCGCCGACGGCGATCGGCACGTACGGCTCCGCGGTGCCCGCGCCCGTGGCCGCGCCGGCGGCGGCGGGGCGGGTGGACAGAGCCGGGACGGCGACACCGCCGAGGATTCCGGCCAGCACCGCCCTGCGGGACAGACCCGTCGTCATGAAGCGCTTCGTCATCGGGCACACCCGCCCACGCGCTCGCCGCTCATGGTCATGCCGTCCGTCGGGAGGTCGTACGCGCATGGGGCGGGGTTCGACCGGAACGACTGCCGGCCCGGCTCGGGCTCGTCGACGTGCGGGAAGACGAAGTCTGCGAGGCTGCCGCAGTGTTGCCTTGTGGAGGTACTCAACTCGGCCTCTTCCTTACTGGCCAGATATACGACGATTCTGCATATATGGGCTGTCCCGGAGTCGGCCGGGGCGGGTGTGGGGTGGCCCGCCCCGACCGGCGGGGGCACATGAGGAGACCGCGGTCCGGTCCGTGCCCCGCGTCTGTGTCGCTCCCGGCGTTCACACGGAGAGCGTCTCCTTGGGCGCGGTGTCGCCCTCCTCGTGTCCGCCAGGGCGCCGGCCGAGTTTCCGGGCGATCTCGGCGCGCTTGTGTTCGCGCCCAGCCTTCGCCTCGTCCTTGCGGATCCGTTCGGCGGCTTCCTCCATGGCCTTGAGTTCGGCGCGCACGCCGTCGAGGGGGCGGCGCTCCAGGACGGCGTCGTAGCGCATGGCCAGCAGGTCCAGGACCTGGGTGTCGCTCTCCTCGACCTCGGCCAGGATGATCGTGCCGCCGGGCGGGACATGGCGGACGAAGGCGTCGACGGCGGTGCCGACGTGTTCGGCCCGCCTGTAGTCGCGGCCTCCGCCGATCAGCGCGCCGACACCCCAGCCCATGAGGACGCCGAGCGGACCGGCGAGGATGCCGACCAGCGAGCCGACCAGCCCGCCGATCGCGGTACCGCGCCCGGCCGTGGTCTCCATTCCCTCGGGGACACGCACCGCGCCGTCTTCGAGGCGTTCGATCAGGACGGCGGCGCGGACCCGCGTCGTGACGGGGCTGAGGTACTTCAGGTCACTGAGGGCCTGATAGGCAGTGGCGCGGTCAGCGAAGCGCAAGGTGAGGGCGTTCTCGTTGACGGACATGAACTCTCCTTTGGTCGACCGACCCTCGCGGGGCCGTGTTCGCTGGTGGACGGCTGCGGCGCCCGGTCTTGCCGGGGCTTCCGTTTCTCTCTGTGAGACAGTATGTATCGTAGATGACTTGTGAGTCAATACGTCTCACAAGTTGGAGGGGGAAACCATGAGGGGTGGTGGAGGGTACGGGGGCTGACCGGCATACCGCGATGGCCCGCCTCCCCACGGAGGCGGGCCATCGCGGGGTTCGGGGTCCGGGGGGAAGTTCCGGCGCGCGGACACCGGGCAGCGACCGCCCCTACGGTGCCCCCTGGTCACCCGTCAGATCAGGCGGTGCCCCGGCATGTCCACAAGGGTTGTGCAGAACTGCTCCCTGGGGGTGTCCGTCCATCCGGTACCCACGGAATCCAGGTGGATCGACATGGTCGGGGAGTCCGCCGCCCTGCAGCGGTCCCACGCGGTGCCCCAGGTCTCCGACCAGGCGCGGGAACGTCACCGAGGCAGGAGACGGTCACACAGGTGAGGGTGGCGGCGCCGGCCGGGACGGCTGTGGCGATACCGCCCACGGTGGCGGCGGCGGTGGGGGCGAACGCGGCGCCCGCCGTCTGGATCCTCCGGTTGCGCCGCGCGTTCGGGCCGGTGGTCCGACGCTTGCTCATGTACCCGTATCCCATCTCTCTCTTCGCATGGGCCGGCGGCAGAACGCCGCCCGTCCGCGGTGTCACCGGGGCCCGGCGGTACCCGGGCCCCGGCAGTTCATGTACGGCGTGCGCCGGGGCAGGAGGGGATGCCGCCGACGTCGACCGACGCGGGCACAGAGCCCTTGACGACACCCCGCCGACCTGCCCAGTTGGTGTCCGAGACGGTCACGCGGTACTGCCGGCCCCGAGCCGCGTCCTCGGTCCCGCACCGGATGTTCACAGTGCGCTTCCAGGCTCGGATCGCTCACCCTCCGGGCTGCCCGGTGGCGGGAGGGTCCGACACCATTGCCGTCAGCCACGTCGTGCGCGGTCCGCGCACGAAGGCTTTCGCCATGTTGTGCCTTGAGTCCACAAGCGCCTCGGTCACATCTCAACCGACCCCGCCGGCCCGAGAGCCGCGCCGCCGCAGCACGGTGGCCGCCGACAACACGACGGACCGGGCATCCCGCATGACTGACGCACCGTCACCGCCCAGGACGGCGGTGAGCCGTCCCTCGCCCACGAAGTCCCGCCGACCGGACGATTGCGTCCCGCCGCGGCGCGGCATCGCCTCGCCCGGGACGGGGGCGCCATGGTCCCGCCCTGCTCCGCATCGCGCGCTCCCCGACCCGCCCGACAGCCGCTCCACGGTCCGCCCGTTCGACGCGCAGGCCACGGGCCACGGGCCACGACAGGACGGCACCGTGCTGCGGTGACACGCGACGCACGGCCGGCGAGAGGCAGGGTGACCGTGTCGCCGTTCACGGCGGACGTGGACCCGCCTTCGGCCGACCGCCCCGCGGGCCCGCACGGACCGATGGGCAGGCACTGCGCGGGTCTCGACGGGACTTTCCGCCCCCACCTGTGAGACGATATGTATCGTAGATTAATTATGGGTCAATACGTCTCACAAGAGCCGCGAGAGAGGTGTTCCGATGCCCCGGACCAACGACGACCCCCGCGCCCTGCGCAGCCGCGCCGCCGCCCTGACCGCCGCCACCGAACTCCTCGTCGAAGGCGGACCCGAAAACGTCACTCACGCCACCGTCGCCCGTCGCGCCGGAATCGGCCGCGCCACCGTCTACCGCCATTGGCCCGAGCAGCAGGCCCTTCTCATCGACGCACTCGCCAACGACGTCCGGCCCATGCTGACCTTCGACGACAGCCCCGTCCGCGACCAACTGGTCACCCAACTGGAGCAGTTGGCCGATCGACTGAACCAGCCGAGTGCCGTGTCGGTGATCACCACGGTCATCCAGCGGGCCGAGCGGGACAAGGACGCGCGGCGCATCCGCACGGAGATCTTCGGCACGGCCGATGAAGATTTCGCCCGGGCACTGGCCGCCGGCGCCGAACGTGGCGAACTGCGCGCCGGCGTCCAGGAGCACGCCAAGGATCTCATCGCACGCATGGTCGGGCCGCTGCTCTTCCACCGTTTCCTGGACGGCGAGCGACTCGAAAAGGACCTGGTGGTCAGCCTGGTCGACGCCGCGCTCGCACCCTGGAAGCCGCACGCGTGAATCTCCGGCGCGCTCCGCGCCGTCAGCCGCCGAACCGCGCGCGCTTCCGCAAACTCACCCCGGGCCGCGGGGCCGGACCCATCCAGCTCCGGCGACCACTCGCCGCCGGGACAGCGTGCCGCACACAAGGCGTCGACCGGCGCCACCGCGCCGTCCCCCGTCCCCGTCCGTCCCTCCGGGGCGTTGCGCGAAGGCCGGTTCGCCGACGACCTCGACCACAGGCGCCGCTCGCGTGGTGCGCGCCGGCGTCGCAGCCGCAGCCGTCGGCGCGGTCGCAGCACTCCTGCCTCGCGTCGCGGCCGTCGCGGGTCACCCACCCCCGTCGACGCCGGCCGCAGGCAGGGCGGCGGGCCGCGGCCATGCCCCGGAGACTCGGCGGCGACCGAGGGCATGACCGAGGGAAAGCGGTGCGGGTGTGTCCGCGCCATGGGCGGCAGGTAGTCGCGCCGCGCCCGCGGGCTCTGCGGCCCGGCTATGCGGCGGTCGTCCGCCGCAGCGTCGCGACCGCGCCCGAGGACTCCCACATGGCTTCCGGTGGCTCGTCCTCGGACCAGGCCGCCGTCACTTCCTCCCCGGCGCCTGCGGCGCCGCCTTCCACCACTCGCAGCCTCCCGTGTGCGGAGCCGGCCGGGAGGCGCTCCAGGACCGCGCCGTACCACAGCGCCAGCATGTCCAGGGTGTCGGTGCCCTCTTCCCGGACCTCGGCGAGGACGACCGCACCTTCGAGCGCGGTCCGTGCGATGCGGGCCGCGGCCGCCGTGTCCGGTTCCACCGCGCCGTCGGTGTCCCCGGTGACGCGCACCGAGCCGTCCTCCAGGCACTCGATCAGTACGGCGGAACGGACCTGCGCGTTCTCGGCGCTGAGGTCCTTCAGGCCGCCCAGTGCCCGGAACGCGGCGGCACGGTCGGTGAAGCGGAGAGTGATGACGTTCTCGTTCATGGACATGAGCCGTCTCCTCGGACCCTGCGGCAGGCCCCCTGGCGGACCTGCTGCTGAAGGTGCTCGATCGACAGGGCGATCACCCGGCCATCTGTGAGACAGTATGTATCGAAGATAAGTGTGAGTCAAACCGTCTCAGAGATCGTGCGAGAGAGGTGTCTCGATGCCCCGGACCCACAACGACCCCCGCGCCCGGCGCAGCCGCGCCGCCGCCCTGACCGCCGCCACCGCACTCCTCGTCGACGGCGGCCCCGAAAACGTCACCCATGCCACCGTCGCCCGTCGCGCCGGAATCGGCCGCGCCACCGTCTACCGCCACTGGCCCGACCGGCACAGCCTGCTCGTCGACGCACTCGCCGACAGCGTCCGCCCCCTGCTCACCTTCGACGACAGCCCCGTCCGCGACCAGCTGACGGACCAGATCCAGCAGCAGACCAACTGGCTCAACCAGCCCGCCTCCGCATCCATCATGGCCACCGTCTTCGAACGAGCCGAACGCGACGAGAAAGCACGGCGCATCCGCGAGGACGTGTTCGGCCGCGTCGACCGGCACTTCACGGACGCCCTCACCGCCGCCGCCCGACGCGGCGAACTCCGCCCCGGCGTCCAGTCACACTCCCGCCAGCTCATGGCCCGCATCGTCGGCCCCCTGTTCTTCCGCCGCTCCATGCTCGGCGAAAGGATCGACAAGGACACCGTGGCCGGCGAAGTCGACAGCGCCCTGGCCCCCTGGCTACCCAAGACATGACACACCAGCGGGACAACGGCCGCCCGGGACGCACGGCACGGCCTCGCCCGCTGTCTCTGACGGGTGTGGTGACGCGCCGTGTTCGCCGTGTGCGCGTTCTCCCGCACCCGCCCCTCGACGCACCGGAGGGGCCCCTCGCCGCCGCACCCGGACTCCCCGGGTGGGTGGCGTCATGACCACGACCGCCGTCGTCAACCGCAACGCCGGCACCGCTTCGCCCGAGACCGTCTCCGCCGGAGTCCGCGCCGCGGCCGGGACACCCGTCCCGCCGCTCACAGCTCGCGGCCGCCCGGGAACAGGAAGCGGATGACGAGCTCGAGATCCACCGGGCGGACCGGGGCCTGTCCGGTCAGCGGGGAGGAACACCGGACCGGCCCCGGCGGTTAGGGGCGGCCCCTGGTCCGTCAGTCGCGGTGCGACCGGACCGCGCCCTCGGGGAGGGTGCCGTCCGCGCTCAGCGAGTGCGTCGAACTCTTCGGAGTCGCCGGCCTTGCCCTCTCCGCCCGGAATGAGGGCACCGTCCATCGCCCCCCTGTATTGCACCGGTCACCCAGGCCGGCCCGCCCGGTTTCGCGAGGCGTCGCCCGTGAGGAGCGGGCCGGCGCAGCGCCATGTGCGCAGGTCGCCGGACGCGGGGAGTGACCGGCGGAGTGTGGGCCCTCCGCCTGCGCGCACGGCCTCACACGGCCCCGGTGGATTCGCGCACGACGAGTTCCGCGGCCAGCTGGATGTGCATGGCGGGCGGCCTGCCGCCGTTGATGAGCTGCAGCAGCATCGTCGCCGCGGTCGATCCCATGTCCGCCAGAGGCTGGCGCACGGTCGTCAGGGCCGGGGAGACCATCTGGGCGGCCTCGAGCCCGTCGAAACCGATGACGGACAGGGAGTCGGGCACCGCGATCCTCAGCTCGTGGGCGGCCCGGAGCGTACCGAAGGCGAGCCGGTCACTGAGGGCGAAGATGGCGGTCGGCGGGTCCGGACGGCGCAACAGGTCCAGTGTCGCCTCGAACGCCCCCGTGGACTCGGTGTAACGCCCGGCCCGGACGAGTCGGGGGTCCAGGGGCACTCCGGCACTCTCGAGAGCCTGCCGAGCGCCGTGCAGACGTTCTTTGGTGCTCAGGAAGTCGGGCTCGCCGGTGATGATCGCGATCCTCCGGTGCCCCAGCGTCAACAGGTGCTCCATCGCCTGACGGGCTCCCAGGGCGTTGGTCGCGGTGATCCACGGCAGGGGTGCCGTGACCTCCTCGATGGGATCGATCACAACGAAGCTGAACCCGCTGTCGTAGAGGGCGGTCAGCTCCTGGGCGGACTCGGCGGGCAGGAGCAGAAGGCCCCCGTCGACGCCCATCCTGATGAAGCTGTCGATGGCGTCGTGCTGGCGCTCCGGGTCGTGGTGCGTCGTCTCCAGGACCAGGCTCAGACCGGCGTCGTGGATCACCCGGGCAGCGCCGGTCAGGATGCGCCCGAAGTACTCGGCCTGGATGTTGGGCACGGTGACGGCCACCCGCCCGGTCCGCCCCGATGACAGGGCTCGCGCGGGCTCGTTGCCGGCGTAGCGGAGCTCGCGAGCCAGCCGGGCGATGGTGGACCGCGTTCCGGCGGAGACACCGGGCTTACCGCTGAGCGCACGGGAAACCGTTGCCACCGACACCCCCGCCATGCGCGCGAGGTCCTGCATGGTGGCCGACTTCTCCAAGGTCATCCGCGGCTCCCGTCTCGGATAAGAACTCCCCCTCACGACGGCCGTCGGACGGCCATGAGGCACAAGCGGTTGCGTGAAGTTTGCCATGCCCGTCCCACACTCGGACACCTCACCACCACTCCGCAACTGGCAGATTGTCGATGCGAAGGTCATTGACGCTACCGGAGGGCCGGGCTAGATTCCCCCGTCAGCGCAACCGATTACGTAAAAGTTGTAACCCCTTGCGTAGCACTTCGCACTCGTCCGCGCCCCACCGCGGACCGCCGGTGTCACCACCGAGGATCCGAGGAGAAGCAATGAGGCTTTCCCAGGGCGCGACCGCGGTCGCAGCCGTCGTCGGGCTCACGCTGACGGCCTGTTCGGCGAACAACTCCGGAAGCGGAGAGAGCGGCGCACGTGCCGACGGAACGGCCAAGGTCCAGGCGAAGAAGCTGACGGTGTGGACGAGCAGCGCCGACGCGCCCTACGTACGTGACGCGTACAAGGCCTTCGGCGACAAGTTCGGCGTCGAGATGAAGCTCGTCCAGCTGCCCGCCGACGGCATCGAGAACCAGGTCCAGACGCGCTGGGCCAGCGGCGACCGCCCGGACCTGCTGGAATTCCACGCCACGTCGTTGTTCTGGTCGCTGAACCCGGCGTCGAACATGATCGACCTCTCGAAGATGCCGTACGTCAAGCGCTCCGGGGACACCTACAAGAGCGCCGGCTCCCTGGGCGGGAAGATCTACGCCGCCATCACCGTCGGCCCCGGCCAGTTCGGCATGTTCTACAACAAGAAGGTGCTGGCGGACGCCGGACTGAGCGCTCCTGGGACCTTCGCCGACATCGAGCACATCTGCACGACCCTGAAGCAGAAGAAGCCCGGCGTCGCCCCGATCTACGAGGCGGGCGGATCCCAGTTCCCGACGCAGATCCAGATCATCGACTACCTCGCGAGCATCGAGAACGAGCAGGGCTACGCCGAGAAGGTGCTGGCGAGGAAGGCGAGCCTGAACGACTCCAAGGGCCCGTTCGTCGCCGCGGTCACGGAGTACAGGAAGCTGAAGTCCATGGGGTGCTTCAACAAGGACGCCACCACCGCGAAGTCCGAGACCTCCTTCAAGGCACTCGCGGACGGCGCGGCGGCCCTGCTTCCCCAGAACAGCAGTCAACTTCCGTCCCTGACCGCCGTGTACGGCAACGACGTGGCCAGGACCAGCGCGGCGATCGGCTGGGCCACTCCCTCCGCGACCGGACCGGTGTCCGCCTGGTCGCCCTCCTTCAACGGCACCTGGTACGTGCCGAAGACGGGCAGGACGGGCAACGAGAGCACCGCGCTGGCCTTCCTCCAGTGGATCACCACCGACGGTTACCAGAAGTACCTCACCGAAACGCACCGGCTGCCCATCCTGTCCGGCGCCGAGGCACCCCGGTGGACCGGCATCGAGCAGGAGGTGGCGGCCTCCTACGCCGGAACCAAGTCGCTGGCCTTCAACTCGGGCCTGGTCGGCTTCAGCGCGCAGTTCCCGGTCATCATGAGCGGCGTGCTCAGCGGCCAGTACTCGCCGGCCCAGGCCGGCCGACTGGCCCAGCAGGCGTTCGAGCAGGGCGCGAAGGCCGCTCATCTGTCCGGCTGGTAGGGCCGGCACACACCCACACCACAAGAGGCCTCACATGACCGACACCGCCGGCGCTGTCGCCGAACGGGAGTCGACCACCGCCCGGCTCCGCCCTCCGCGGCCTCCCGGCCGCGGCGACGGCCGCCGCCGGGGCATGGGCTGGTGGCCGTTCATCCTCCCCGCCCTCGCTCTCGTCGTGGGATTCTTCACCGTCCCGTTCCTCCTCAACATCCGGTTCGCCTTCACCGACTGGAGCGGATATGCGGACACCATCTCCTTCAACGGCCTGGAGAACTTCCGGGGCCTGGTCCAGCAGGGCATCCTCTGGCAGTCCGTCAAGGTCACCGTGGTCTACGCCGTCGTCGCGATGATCGTGCAGAACGTCTTCAGTCTCTGCATGGCGCTGCTCCTGCAGCGCTCGGATCGCGTGAACGGGTTCTTCCGGTCGTTCTTCTTCCTCCCCGTCCTCATCGCTCCGGTGGCCGCGGGCTACATCTGGAGCGCCCTCCTCGCACCCAGCGGCCCCCTGAACAGATTCGTGGCACTGTTCGAGCCGGGCTTCTCCTACGCCTGGCTGGGACACCCCACCAGCGCCCTCCTCTCCCTGGCCTGCGTCGACGCCTGGAAATGGAGCGGACTGATCACCCTGGTCTACATCGCGGGCCTGCACGCGATCCCCGAGTCGCTGACGGAGGCGGCGACCGTCGACGGCGCGGGTCCCTGGCAGCGGTTCTGGCGCATCCGCTTCCCGCTCCTCGCGCCCGCCTTCACCTTCACCGTCGTCGTCACGATGCTCGGGGCCATCAACGCCTTCGACCTGATCGCGGCGACGACCCGGGGCGGCCCCGGAACGGCGACCAACGTGCTGAACATCGCCATGTTCAACCAGTACGGCAGCGGGTTCTTCGGCATCGCCAGCTCGCTGAACCTCGTCGTCACCGTCCTCGTCATCGTGATCGGACTCCCCCTGATCACCTACCTCCGACGCCGGGAGATCGACGCATGAGCGCGCCGGCAGCGACCCGTTCGGCGCGCCGCCGCACCACGGCACGTCTGGCCGTGCTGAGCCTGATCGCGCTCCCCTGGGTGGTCCTTCCGCTGTGGCTGCTCCTGGTCAACTCGGTGAAGCCGATGGGAGAAGCCTCCCTGCTCGGGCTCGGGCTGCCGAAGACGTGGGCCCTCGGGGACAACTACGCCACCGTGATCCGGGAGGGCCACTACCTGCGGGCCCTGACCAACAGCCTGATGGTCGTGGTCCCCACCATCGCCGTGGTCGTCGTCCTCGGCGCGATGGCCGCGTGGGGCTACGCCCGGTCACGGTCCATGACGGCGAAGGTCGCCTACAACGCGACCGTGCTCTCGGTGGTGCTGCCGCCGGCCGTCCTGCCGACGATCTACGAGTTGCAGACCCTGCACATCGACGGCTCCCGGATCGGCTATTTCCTGGTGCTCACCGGAACCCGCATGGGATCGGTGATCTTCCTCGCGACCGGCTTCGTCAAGTCGATCCCACGGGAACTGGAGGAGTCGGCCGCCATCGACGGCGCGAGCAGACCGCAGATCTTCGCGCGCATCATCTTCCCGCTCGTCGTCCCCGTCCTCCTGGTGGGGTCGGTCATCCTGATCATCTCCACCTGGAACGAGTTCTTCTTCGCCGAGTTCCTGCTCCAGGGGCAGGACCGGGCGACTCTGCCCCTGGCGCTGTACCAGTTCGCGTCGGCCTCCGCCGACCAGTCGGTGATGCGCTGGAACCTGATCTTCGCGCACGTCGTCCTGACGAGCCTGCCGATCGTCCTGGTCTATCTGGCCGTCCAGCGGCGTGTCATTCCCGGTCTCTCGTCCGGCGCGATCAAGGGCTGACCCCAACCCCGTGAGAGGAACACCGCACGTGACGGAGCACCACGGCTTCCCGTCCGACTTCTTCTTCGGCGCAGCGACCGCCGGTCACCAGATAGAGGGAAACAACGTCAGCAGCGACTGCTGGGCTCTTGAGCAGACCCCCGACACCGTGTTCAAACACCGCAGCGCGGACGCGGTCGACTTCTACAACCGCTGGCCCGAGGACGTCCGGCTGACCGCGGACCTCGGACTGCAGGCCCTGCGCTTCAGCGTCGAGTGGGCCCGCGTCGAACCGGAGCCCGGCCAGTTCTCGACGGCTCAGCTCGACCACTACCGGAGGCTGGCGGCGCGCTGCCACGAACTCGGCCTGCGCACCGTCGTGACCTTCAACCACTGGACCACCCCCCTGTGGTTCGCCGCCGAGGGCGGCTGGACGAACGCCCGCGCCGTCGACCGCTTCGAGCGGTATGTGGACCGGGCGGCGGAGCATCTGGCAGGCGAGGTCGACTGGGCGATCACGCTCAACGAGCCCAACGTGGCGACCGTGGCCGCCGTGGGCGGAGGCGGTGTGGGCGGTGCCGCGGCCGGTGATCTCGGCGAGGCACTGGAGCAGGCCACCCGCCGCCACTCCGTCGGCGCGAACGTCTTCCGCCCGATGATGCTGTGGGACGGCGACCAGCTGGGCCGTTACACGGAGGCACACCGGCGGGCACGCGAGACCATCAGGTCGCACATGGACGTCCCGGTGGGATGGTCCCTCGCCTGCGTGGACTACCAGCCCGTGCCCGGCTTCGAGGACCGTGCCGAGGCCCTGCGGCGGCAGGCCGTCACGGCGTGGCTCGAAGTCAGCCGCGACGACGACTTCGTCGGGGTGCAGAACTACACCCGCCGGCTCGTCGGGGCCGACGGCGTGCAGAAGCCGGCACCCGACAGGCCCGTGGACGCGCTCGGCTGGGAGCTGTATCCACGGTCGCTGGCCAACGCCGTGCGCGACGCGGCCTCGGTCTCGGGGCGGCCGGTCCTGGTCACCGAGCATGGTGTCTGCACCTACGACGACACACTGCGACGGGAACACACCCGCCATGCGCTCAGGCACCTGGCCGCCGCGGTCGCCGACGGTGTCGAAGTGCGCGGCTATCTGCACTGGACGCTGCTGGACGAGTTCGAGTGGTTCTCCGGGTACGACGTGACCTTCGGACTCGTCGAGGTCGACCGTCAGACCTTCGCACGCAGGCCACGCGGCTCGGCGACCTGGCTGGGCGACCTCGCGGCCCGCCGGACGCGGCTGTGACCCGTCGGCCGGCCGTCACCGCCGGCGCCTGGCGGCCGGGCGCCGACGAACACCTGGAAAACGGTGCGGTGTTCGTCGGCGCCCGCGCGCGGCCGCTGAGCGAGGCCGGGGACCCGGCGGTCTACTTCCGGCGCGCGTTCGACGCGCCACCGGACCTGGTCACCGCCACGCTGCACATCACCGCCCTGGGGGTGGTGGAGCCGTACGTGAACGGAGCCCGCGTCGGCGACGAGGTCCTGGAACCGGGCTGGACGTCGTACCGCCACCGTCTGGTGGTCCGCAGCCACGACATCACCTCCCTCGTCCGGTCCGGCGCCAACGCCTTCGGCGCGATCGTCGGAGAAGGCTGGGCCACGGGAAAGCTGGGCTACGAGGAGATCGCCCGGCGCCGCCAGTTCGCCGACCGGGTCGCGCTGTTCGCGGTGATCGAACTGCGTTGTCCCGACCGCACGGAACTGGTCGTCACCGACGACCGGTTCCGCACCGGCGAAGGAGCGGTCAGGGCCAACGGCGTCTACGACGGGGTCACCATCGACGCGACTCTGGAGCAGGCGGGTTGGAACCTTCCCGGGTTCGACGACCGCGGCTGGGAACCCGCGGAAGCGATCGAACGGGACCTGGCCACCCTGGTCGCCCCGGCCGCACCGCCGATCCGGCGCATCGAAGAGCTGCCGCCGCTCGGCATCCGCTCCTCGCGCCGCGGGACCACGATCGTCGACTTCGGCCAGAACATCTCGGGCTGGGTCCGGCTGCGGCTCGCCGGCTCTCGCGGACACGCCGTCACCGTCCGGCACGCCGAGGTCCTGGTCGACGGCGAGCCGGACTACACCACCCTGCGCACGGCGCGGGCGACGGACCGGTACGTGCTGGCCGGCACGGGACCGGAGGAGTTCGAGCCCCGGTTCACCTTCCACGGATTCCGCTACGCCGAGTTCGAAGGACTGCCCGGCCCCCTCTCGGCGGCCGATGTCCGGGCCGTGGTCGTGCACAGCGACATGCCGCGCACCGGATGGTTCACGACCTCGAACCCGCTGGTCAACCGGCTGCACGACAACGTCGTATGGTCGATGCGCGACAACTTCGTCGGACTCCCCACCGACTGCCCGCAGCGCGACGAGCGGCTCGGCTGGACCGGCGACATCAACGCCTTCGCACCGACCGCGGCCTTCCTGTACGACGTCTCCGGCGTCCTCGGCTCCTGGCTGGACGACCTCGCCGCGGAGCAGGCCGAGCGCGGCCACGTGCCGTTCGTGGTGCCCGATGTGCAGCACACCTACCGGGCGCCGACCGCGCTGTGGAGCGACACCGCGGTGAGCCTGCCGTGGGCCCTGTACCAGGAGTACGGGGACGTCGGGATCCTGCGACGCCGCTACGACTCGATGACCGCGTTCACCCGGAGCGTGGAGGCGCTCCTGGACGAGCGCGGCGTGTGGAGCTCCGGCTTCCAGTTCGGGGACTGGCTCGATCCGGCCGCCCCGCTCGACGACCCGAAGCGGGGAAGGACCGACCCGCATCTGGTCGCCACGGCCTACTTCGCCAAGGTCGCACGCGAGATGGCGGAGACCGCCCGCGTGCTCGGCCGCACGGACGACGCAGAGCACTTCGCCGCCCTCGCCGGGCGGGTCCGGGCCGGGTTCCGTGACGAGTACGTCACCGCGCGCGGGCGGGTCAGCGGTGAGAGCGCGACCGCCTACGCCCTCGCGATCGAGTTCGGGCTGCTGGACCCGGACCAGCTGCCGGTGGCGGGCCGGCGGCTCGCGGACATCGTGCGCGGCGACGGCTACGCGATCTCCACCGGGTTCGCCGGAACACCGCACCTCGCCCACGCGCTGACCCGCACGGGCTACACGGACGAGGCCTACGGGCTGCTGCTGCGGCAGGACGCGCCGTCGTTCCTGCATCCCGTCGTGCTCGGGGCGACGACGATCTGGGAGCGCTGGGACGCGATCCTGCCCGACGGCACCGTGAACCCCTCCGGCATGACCTCCCTCAACCACTACGCTCTCGGCGCCATCGCCCACTGGCTGCACACCGTCGTCGCGGGCATCGAGCCGACGAGCCCGGGATACCGCACGGTCCGCGTCGCCCCGCGTCCCGGCGGGGACCTGACGCACGTGCGGGCCGCGCACCGGACACCCACGGGCACGATCAAGGTCGAGTGGAGGGACGACGACGGCATGATGACACTCGCCGTCGACGTCCCACCGGAGACGGCCGCGACCGTCGAACTCCCCCTGCACCCCGACAGCCTCGCGGTACCGGTCGAAGCCGGGGCGCACCGCTGGACGTACCGGGCGAGCCCGCGCTCCGGGCCGCTGTCCCTGGACACACCGGTGGGGACACTGGCCGGGGACGACACCGTGTGGCCCGCGGTCACGGCTGTCCTGGAGCGGCATCTGCCGGCCCTGGACCTGGACCGGTTCCTCTCGCGCAACACCCACGTTCCGCTGGCGACCGCGCTCGACGACCACTCGTCCCTGCCGCCCCACGGCCGCCGGGAGATCGCGGCGGCCCTGCGCTCGGGGCGGCGCTCCCCCTGAGGCTGGTCCGGTCGGTCAACCGGGTGGGGGCGAGGCTCTGCTGGGAGCCGGCCCAGGACGTCTGCCTTCCTACACGACTGCTCCCGCGGGCGTGGGGCGTCGCCTCCGGGTTCTCGGTGCGGGTGACCCCGGTTTCCTGTGTGTTACGGCTCGCTGGGGAATCCGTGTCCCGTCCGCCGGTGCGCCTCGTACTGCGTCCACCGGCCTCTCCGCCCACGTCGGGCATGAGTTCACGTCGCAGGTCGGCACAGCCCCCGAACCGGTCCCGCTCCCCCACGCACGGCGCGGCCGTCGTCTCCCGGAGCGGCATGACGGCATGCCGCCAGGAGGTCATCGAGGCCGCGGCTCCCCCAGCTCCCTTGGCCGCCTGCCGTCACCTCATGTGACCCACCGGACGAAGAGCCTCGCGCATCGCCTCCGCCCGGGCCCGCTGCAGGTCCCTGACGACGGGATGCTCGGGCGCGACCAGCTCGAAGGCGTGATGGGCACCGGGGACCGTCGTCAGTTCGCAGGCCACCCCGGCTTCGCCGAGGCGCCGCGCGTAGTCGGCGCTCTCCTGATGGAACAGGTCGATCTCGCCGACGCTGATCCAGGCCGGCGCGAGTCCGCCGAGGTCCGCGCGCCGGGCCGGCACGGCGTAGGGGCGTTCCTCCGGCTCGCCCGGAGCGTGTCCCAGATAGCTGGTCCACGCGAACCTGTTCGCGGGCACCGTCCATGAGACGGTCACGCGGCCTTCCGCCTCCGCGCGGACGACGGTCCGGTCGTCCAGCATGGGTGCGACCAATACCTGGAGGCGCAGCTCGATGCCGATGTCATGGGCCCGCTGGGCGACCGTCGCGGCGAGCCCGCCGCCCGCGCTCTCACCCCCGACGACGATCCGTCCCGGGTCGATTCCGAGTTCCTCGGCGTGCGTGAGCATCCACTGGAGGGTCGCGAAGCAGTCGTCCGGGGCTGCCGGACACGGGTCCTCCGGTGCGAGCCGGTAGTCCGGGACGACGACGAGCGCGCCCAGTTCGGCGGCGAAGGCGGACGCGACGTCGTTGGCGTGCTCGGCGGATCCGAGGATGAGGCCGCCGCCGAACAGCCACAGCAGCGCTCCGCCGGGCCGCTCCCGGCCCTCGGGCTCGTAGACCATCGCGGTGAGATGGGGGTGCCCCGGCACCGCTCGGCGCTCGGCACCCACCCCTGCCCGGACCGCGGTCTTCGCACCGCCGGCGGCCCGTGCCATCCGGAGGGCGATTTCGGGATCCACGTCGGCGTCGGGAACTTGGAAAAAGGGGGCCATGAATGCGGGATCGACGCCCGCGAGAGCCGCTTGGAAGGTGGTGGGAACAGGGTGGTGCATGGTCTCTCCGGTCATGGCGAACGAACGGTGATCGTGTGGCTGCCGGGTTCCGGGCTCAGGTCCTCCCGCCCCGGCAGGCGGAGGACTCCTCGGGTGTTACCGGGTACGACGATCTCGACCTGGACCTCTTCCCGGCCCCTGGTCCATCGCACGCCCGCCGGTCCGAAGGGCGTGCCGACCCGTGCCGACAGGGAGAGTTCGCGCGGATGCCCGTCCGGGTCGACCCCGGCCCAGGACTCCCGGATCGTGGTCGCGCCCATGTCCACCTCGTACAGCAGGAGGGCGCGCTGTCCTGGAAGAGCAGGGTGTAAGCCAGGGCCGTCCCGCCGAGGTCCCCGAGGACGTCCAGGAGGAACGGCCCGGAGAGGAACCCGGTGTCGGGATGGCCCCCGGCCTCGTGGATCAGCCACACCGCCGTACACGGGCACGGCCCGGACCGGTCCCGCTTCCCCGACGTGTCGTGCGGCCGTCGTCCACCGCGCGGCCCCCTGCCGCGGGGCGATGGCGGCTCGGGGACCGTCAGGGTACGGTCAGGCCGCCCGCCAGGAGGGCTTGCCGATTGGCCGCGAGCAGTTCGAAGCGGTCGGCTTCCGTCTGGTCGATCTCCGTGATGTGCCAGCGCAGGTGGGCCCCCGCGCGCAACGCACCCGGGATGTCGATGTCTCCGGTGCCGATGGGTGTCTGCGGTGCTTCCCGTACGGCGGGCCCGTCCTTGAGGTGGGCGGCCACGACGCGTTCGCCGAGGCGTTTCACCACGTCGACCGGGTCCTGGCCGGCCACGGCGGCCCAGTAGACGTCGACCTCGGCGAGGACCTCGGGGTCGAGCAGATCCCACAGCACGTCGAAGGCGTGGGCACCGCCCGGCAGCAGGGCCCACTCGAAGTGGTGGTTGTGGTAGCCGAGCCGGATCCCCGCCCCGGCCAGCTCCCGCGCAGCCTCGTTGAGACGGCCGGCGAAGGCGCGTACTCCGTCGTGGGTCTCCAGGGACCGCTCGTCGAAGCCGTCGACGAGCCAGGGAACCGGCACGAAGGCGGTGTCCGTGCCGAGGATGCGGCAGGTCTCGATCACCGATGCCTGACTGTCGGCCGAGACGGCGATGTGCACGGAGCTGACACCGAGGCCGGCCTCGTCCAGGTCCGCGCGCAACGCACGTGCGGAGGCCGCCAGTTCGCCGGGAGATGTGTTCCACAGACCGAGCGCGAACGGCTCGACGTGGCGGAAGCCGAGCGCGGCGAGGCGTGCGAGAGTGCCGGGGCGGTCGGCCTGCAGAGCCTCGATCACGCTGTACAGCTGGACGGCGAGCGTGCCGGGTCTCATTCTTCGTCCTCTGGTTGTGCGACCTGTGGGAAAGTCATGCTCATGAACGCCCGGACCGGGCCGACGATGTCGAGGTCCTGGTCGAGCAGCCATTGCAGCTGCAGGCCGTTGAGCACGGCCTGCAGCAGGGTGGCGGCGTGTTCGGGGACGAGCGCCTCGTGCAGTTCTCCGCGCCGCTCCTTGCCGCGCATGCCTCGTGTGAACCGGTCGTTGCCCCAGGCGTAGCGATGCACGAAGTAGGCGTGCGCGGGATGCCCGGGACGCGAGGCGGCAACCGCCAGCTCGATCCACAGCCGCATCAGCTCGGGGGCCTTCTGGTGGTGGCGCAACATGTTGCCGAGGTACGGCGCGAGGTGGTCCATGTCCGGGACCTTCGACTCGGCGTACCGCCGCTCTTCGGTGTCACGCTCGGCGAGCACGGCGGCGAGCAGCTCGTCCTTGTTGCGGAAGTGGTGCAGCAACCCGGCGTGGGTGATCCCGGCCCGCTCGGCGATATCCCGCAACGAAGCCTTCGCGAAACCGTGTTCGGCGAAGCTCGCGCGCGCGGCCCGGACGATCTCCGCCCGCCTGGCCGGCGTCTTGGTGTACGGGCCGCGGGCCCTGGCCTGAGTCACGGTGCGCTTCCTCCTCCCGAGTCCCGTCATGGCGAGCTCAAAAACCTTCCAAGGCTTAAAATTTCACACCCTGCCCGGAGTCTGAGCCGTGATCGCCGCGAGCACAAGGGTCGGGACGCGACGATTTCACGCCAGATAACGCTCTGATTACGAACGCGGTCTCCACTCTTCCCGCACATCCCGGCGAGGCTTACCTTCCGAGTGAAATTCGACCACGTGGTAACTGTTCGTGTGGCGAGGCACGGCGACGGATCCGCAACCGCCGCGACGGCCCCGCTCACCACCGCACGCCTGCATCACCCAGGGCTCCGCCGCACGCCCCCACACGTGCATCGACCCACGTGTGCACCCGTGCACGACCGCACCGACGCACTGACGAAGGCCTCGGCTCTCCAGGTTCCAGGACGAAGGAATCCGCCCATGCGCATCCGCTTCTCGCACTCCCGGCCCAGGCCACGGCCGCACTCGCAGGCCCTGACCGCCGCCGTGGCCGTAGCCCTGCTGGCGACGGCCACGGCGGCGTGCGACAGCACCCCGGCCGCCACGTCGGACTCCGGCGCCGACGCGACCCTCGCGCTGTCCATCCTCGGCACCCCCAACTCGTTCGACCCCGCCCAGCTCATCGAGGGCCAGCAGACCTATGTCTGGGACTCGATCTTCGACACGCTCCTCATCGAGGACAACAAGGGCCGGATGCATCCCGGCGCGGCGCGGAGCTGGTCGTACTCGAAGGACGGCCGCACGCTGACGCTGAAGATCCGCCCGGGCATGAAGTTCAGCTCCGGCGAGCCGGTGGACGCCAACGCGGTGAAGGCCACCCTGGACCGGACCCGGTCGACGCCCGGTCAGAGCCAGCTGTCGCTGGCCGCCCTCTCCTCCGTCGACGCCCCCGACGCCTCCACGGTCGTCATCGGGCTCAAGCGGCCCGACGCCTCACTGCTCCAATCGCTGTCGACGGCCCCCGGCGTGATCGGCGACCCGAAGACGATGGCGAACAAGTCCACCGCCCTGAACCCGGTCGGCTCGGGCCCCTACACGCTCGACACCAAGGCCACGGTCAACGGCTCGGTGTACGTGCTCGACCGGCGGAACGACTACTGGAACAAGAAGGCGTACCCCTTCAAGACGGTCAAGATCCGCGTGATCACCGACCCCACGGCATCGGCCAACGCCCTCAAGGCAGGCCAGACCAACGCCGGCACCGTCGACCCCTCGCAGGTGTCCGCGATCAAGGCGGCCGGCTTCCAGATCACCCATGTGCAGGCGACCGCGGGCGCCTACCTCGTCCTCGGTGACCGCGCGGGCAGCAAGCTCAAGCCACTGGGCGACCTGCGCGTCCGCAAGGCCATCAACATGGCCTTCGACCGGCAGAAGATCGTCCAGCAGATACTGCAGGGCTCGGGCAAGGCCACCGACCAACTGTTCAACCCCAAGGGCGGGGCCTACGACGAGGCCCTCAACAAGACGTACCCGTACGACGTCGCCGGGGCGAAGAAGCTGCTCGCCGAGGCCGGCTACCCGAAGGGCTTCTCGGTCACCATGCCGAGCCTCGTCTTCACCAAGTCCTTCGAGCCGATCTTCACCCAGGCACTCGGCGACATCGGCATCAAGGTGACCTGGGAGCCCGTGCCCGCGCAGCAGTCCACCACGGCCGTCGCGTCGGGCAAGTACCCGATGTTCCTGATCATCGAAGGCCTGAGTTCCGACCCGGGCATGACCACCAGCTTCTACACCCCGACCGGCTTCCGTAACGTGTTCCACTCCACCGACCCGAAGCTGACCGGACTGCTGGGCCAGGCCGCCGAGGAACTCGACCCGGCGAAGTCCGCCGGGATCTACCGGGAGATCAACAAGTTCGGCGTCGAGAACGCCTGGCTGGCGCCCGTCTTCTACATCGGCACCGACTGGGCCACCAAGAAGGGCATCACCTACCTCGGCGACGGCTCCGCCACCATGGCCACCATCCGGCAGTTCGGCGTGGCCGGCTCCGCGCAGTCCGGAGGGTGAGCAGCGGCCCATGACGCTCTATGCGCTGCGTCGCCTGACCGCGGGCCTCGTGCTCGCGGTCCTGGTGACCATGATCACGTTCCTGCTGCTCAGCACGTCCTTCGACGACGTGGCGGGCAGCGTCCTCGGCAACGGCGCCACGCCACAGCAAGTCGTCGCCCAGAAGGCCCAGATGGGCCTGGACCGGCCGGTGGCGGTCCAGTACCTGGACTGGCTCTCGCACGCCGTCCGCGGTGACCTCGGCACCTCGTACTTCACCAGCGAGCCGGTCCGCTCCGCCATCACCGCCCGGCTCGGCGTCACCCTGTCGATCGTCGTGGTCGCGCTGCTGGCCACCTCCCTGATCAGCGTGGCGCTCGGCGTGGCCGCCGCCGCGCGCGGCGGCGCCGTCGACCGGTTCGCGCAGGGCGCCGCGATGATCGGCTACCTCGTCCCCAGCCTGCTGGTCGCGATCGCACTGGTCTACGTGTTCGCCGTCAAACTGCGGGTCTTCCCGGCCACCGGATACACCGACTTCAGCGAGAGCCCGACCCGCTGGGCGAGCGGCATCGCCATCCCCGTGGTCGCCCTGATGATGGGCGGGGTCGCCAGTCTGACCTCGCAGATCCGCGGCGCCATGATCGGCGAACTGCGCAAGGACTACGTGCGCACCCTGCGCACCCGGGGCATCCCCACCCGTTCCATCGTGCTGCGCCACGCCCTGCGCAACGCCGCCGGACCGGCCCTGACGGTCCTTTCCCTGGAGTTCATCCAGATGCTCGGCGGGGCCTTGATCATCGAGCAGATCTTCGCGCTGCCGGGCTTCGGCCAGTACGCGTTCAACGCCTCCCTGCAGGGCGACGTGCCGATCATCATGGGCATCAGCCTCTTCGGCGTGCTCCTGGTCGTGGTCGTCAACCTCGTCGTCGATCTCCTCAACGGCTGGCTCAACCCGAAGGCGAGGATGACCAGTTGACCACTACGCATACGAACGCGCGCCGCCGGTCGACCCTGCGGCGCCTGCTCGGCGACCCCCAGGCCGTCGGCAGCGCGAGCCTGCTCGTCGTCATCGTCCTGCTCGGCCTGCTCGCACCCGTCCTCACCGACCACGGCGCCAACCAGGCGAACCTGGACGCCGTCAACGCCGGCCTCGGCGAGCACGGTTACCTGCTGGGCGGGGACAAGAGCGGCCGCGACATCTTCGCCAGACTCCTGTTCTCCATCAACACGAGTACGACGTCGGCGCTCATCGGCGCGAGCATCGCCCTCACGATCGGGGTCACGTCCGGGCTGATCGGGGGGTACTTCGGGCGGCGCGTACGCGGAGTCACCGAGTGGCTGTCCAGCCTGATCATGACGTTCCCCGGGCTGCTCCTGCTCATCATCCTGATGCCGGTGACCAAGGGCGACTACCGGGCCACCATGGTCGTCTTCGGGGTGCTGCTCTCCCCGGGCATCCACCGGCTCGTCCGCAATCTCGTCCTCGGCGTGAAGAACGAGCTGTACGTGGACGCCGCCCGGGTCTCGGGCCTCCCCGACCGGCGCATCCTGCGCCGGCACGTGTTCACCGTGGTCCGCGGGCCGGTGATCATCGCCACCGCCTTCCTCGCCGGATCCTCCATCGCCGTCCAGTCGGGCCTCGCCTTCCTCGGCGTCGGCTCCAGCACGGTGCCCAGCTTCGGCGCGATGATCTCCGAGGGCTTCACCAACCTGTACGAGGAGCCGCTGCAGTTCCTGTGGCCCAGTCTCGTACTCGGAATGATCACCGCCTCGCTGGTGCTACTCGGGAACTCGCTGCGGGACGCCCTGGAGGGCGGACGTCCGCAGCCGTCCCGCATCGTCACGGCCACCGCGTACCGGCCGCCGCCCGCCACCGAGCACGCCGTGTCCGCGCTTCTCACCGTAGACGACCTGGCGATCGCCTACCCGACACCGAACGGCGAACTGAAGGAAGTCGTCAGCGGGGTCACACTCACCGTGGCGGCCGGGGAGACACTCGGCCTGGTCGGCGAGTCCGGCTCCGGCAAGACGCAGACCGCGTTCGCCGCGCTCGGCGTGCTGCCCGCGGAGGCCGTCGTCACCCGCGGTTCGATCCGGCTCGACGGCCGGGAGCTGCTCGGCCTGAGCGAGCGTGAACTGCGGACGGTGCGGGCGACGTCCATCGCGTACGTCCCCCAGGAACCCATGTCCAACCTCGACCCTTCCTGCACGGTGGGCTCCCAGCTCGTCGAGGGCGTGCGCGCGGCGACACCCATGTCGAGGCACGAGGCCCGCGAGCGGGTCCTGGCGCTCCTCGCCAGGGTCGGCATCCCCGACCCCGAACGCACCTTCCGCTCCTACCCGCACCAGATCTCCGGCGGCATGGCACAGCGCGTCCTCATCGCGGGCGCCGTCGCCAGCCGGCCCCTGCTGCTCATCGCCGACGAACCCACCACCGCCCTCGACGTCACCGTCCAGGCGGAGATCCTCGACCTGCTGCGCGACCTGCAGAAGGACCTCAACATGGCCGTACTCCTCGTGACGCACAACTTCGGCGTGGTCGCGGACATCTGTGGCCGCGTCGCCGTCATGCGAGAGGGCACGGTCGTCGAGACCGGCGTGACGGAGGAACTGTTCGCCATGCCCCGGCACCCGTACACCCGCAGGCTCCTGGACTCGATCCTCGACGAGACCACACTGCGCAGCGACCCACCGACCGCCCCCGCGGACGCGCTCGAAACGGAGACCCGATGACCACCCTGCTGGAGGTGAGCGATCTGCGCATCACCTATCCCGGACGAGGCTTCCGGGCCCGCCCCCACGAGGTTCTCCACGGTGTGTCACTCACCGTCGGACAGGGCGAGACCCTCGGCATCGTCGGCGAGTCGGGCTCCGGCAAGACGACCATCGGCCGGTCCGTGCTCGGCCTGGTCACGCCCAGCGGCGGCACGGTCCGCTTCCGGGGTAACGACATCACCCACGCCGGACGCAAGGAACGGCGCGCCCTGGCCCGCGACATCCAGGTCGTGTTCCAGGATCCGTACTCGTCCCTCAACCCTGCCCTCACCATCGGTGACATCCTCAGCGAGCCGCTGGTCGTCCAGGGCACACCGGCGGGTGAGGCCCGACAGCGAGTGGCTGAGCTGCTCGACCAGGTGGGACTGCCGAACGACGCATCGCACCGGCTGCCGCGGGAGTTCAGCGGCGGCCAGCGGCAGCGCATCGCGATCGCCCGCGCCCTGGCACCCGCCCCCCGCCTCATCGTGTGCGACGAACCCGTCTCCGCACTCGACCTCACCACCCAGGCCCGCGTCCTCGACCTGCTCGTCGGCATCCAGCGACGCACCGGCGTCGCCTACCTGTTCATCTCCCACGATCTCGCGGTCATCCGGCACGTCAGCCACCGGGTGAGCGTCATCCACCGGGGGGACATCGTCGAGACCGGACCTGCGGGTGAGATCACCACGAGCCCCGAACACCCGTACACCCGGAGGCTGTTGCTCGCCGCACCCGTCGCGGACCCGGTCGGACAGCGCCGCCGGCGCGCGGCACGGCGACGCCTGTGACAGGCTCTCCGTACCGCGGGGCCGAGTTCGGGAGTGCCCAGACACGAGTTCAGAAAGGTGTCCCGATGCTCAGGGGTCTCTCGTGCCGGGGTGCCCCTTCCTCCATCGGTACCGGTTCAGTCAGTCGGGTTTGGCCGCCCACGCCGTCTCGACCGCGTCCGCGAGGGCGTCTCCCTTGGCGAAGCCGTAGTACGCGGCGAACTGGAGCACGATCTCGTCCATCTCCTCCTTGGTGACGTCGCCGGAGTGGAGCGCCGCGGTGACGTGCGAGCGCAGCGGGATCGGCGAGTCGTCGAGTGCGACGCAGGCGACGGTGATGATCCGCCGTTCCCTGCGGGTCAGCCCGGGACGCTGCCAGACGTGACCGAAGACGAAGCTGAGGATGCCGGCGTGCCGGTACGGAGAGTTCGTCGGCGGGGCGGGCACCAGGTTGACGTCGACGAACTCCTCGACGCCACGCTTGATCCGCTCCTCCCAGGCGCCGGGGCCGAGCGTGTCGTCGCTCAGCTGCGGCCAGGTCGGTGTCGGTTCACCGCGCTCGCGGTGCGTGCGGTCCCACTGCCGGGCGACGGCGCCCTCCAGGTGAGAGGCCTTGGGCCAGCCGCAGTACACCGCGAAGTGCAGGACGAACTCCAGCATGGCCGTCAGTTCGATGTCACCCGACGCGAGCGCCGCGTGGACGTGGTCCTCGATGGGCTGGGGCGAGTCGGCGGCGGCCACGCAGGTGAGGGTCACCCAACGGCGGTCCCGGCGGCTGAGGCCGGGGCGCGACCAGACCTCGCCGTAGAGGAAGTCGTGCGAGGCGCGGGTGAACGGGGTGACCGCCGCGGCAGGTTCATGGCCGGGCAGCACTTCGGTCCGGATCCGTGCCGCGGGATCGTCGTGCATCTCGGCCTCCTGGGGTGGGAGTTCGGGCGTCTCGTCACGCACGGACGAAGACGTTCTTGGTCTGGAGGAACTCGTGGAGCCCCTCTTTGCCGCCTTCACGGCCGTAACCGCTCTGCTTGTAGCCCCCGAACGGGGCTCCCGGCGGCTGGCCCGAGGCACCGTTGACGAGGACCGTGCCCGACTGGAGCCGCGGAACGATGCGCTGCACCCGGGACACGTCGCGCGTGTGGACGGCGGTGCCGAGGCCGTAGGGCGTGGAGTTGGCCAGCTCCACCGCCTCGTCCTCGGTCGCGAAGGGGATCAGGGACAGTACGGGGCCGAACACCTCGTGCTGGCCGACCTCGCTGTGCGGGTCGACGTCGGCGAGGACCGTCGGGTCGATGAAGTAGCCGTCGCGGTTGTCCGGGGCCAGCCCGGCCGGGTCGGTGGCGTGGCCGCCGGCGATCACGCGACTGTCCTTGGCCGCGCGTTCGATCATGCCGAGGATGCGCTGGTGGGCCGTCTCGCCGACGACCGGCCCGAGTGCCGTCGTCTGGTCGAAGGGGTCCCCGACCCGCAGGGCGGCGGCGGCCTCGCCGGTGGCGGTGACCACCCGGTCGTACACCTCACGGTGGACCAGCATGCGGGTGGTGAGGTTGCAGCCCTGGCCGGAGAGGTTGAAGCAGGAACGGACCGTCTCGGTCACGGCCTCGTCGAGGTCGGCGTCGGAGAAGACGATGTTCGCCGTCTTGCCGCCCAGTTCGAGCACGACCGGTTTGAGGGTGTGCCGGGCCGCGTCGAGGATCTTCTTCGCGGTCGGGATGCCTCCGGTGAAGGAGATCTTCGCGACGTCCGGGTGGCGGACCAGCCGGTCGCCGGCGTCCGGGCCGCCGGGCAGGACGTGCAGCACGCCCGGGGGCAACCCGGCCTCCAGGGCGATCTCCGCGAACCGGGCCACGGTGAAGGGGGCCAGGTCGGGAGCCTTGACGACGACGCAGTTGCCCGCCGCGAGGGCGGGGGCGATCTTCATACCGACCGACATGATCGGACCGTTCCAGGTCAGGATGGTGCCGATGACGCCGTACGGCTCGGGGACGGTGTAGTCGAGGCCGGGCGCCATGCGCGGGCTCGGCGGGATGGTCGCGCCCTCGATCTTGTCGGCCCAGCCGGCGTAGTAGCCGAACCAGCCCGCGCTCAGGTGGGCCAGCGCCGCCGACACGCGGACGGGCACGCCGAGTTCGAGGGTGTTGAGCCGGCCGAGTTCGGGCACGCGCTCCAGCATCAGCTCCTCCACCCGCTGGAGGATGCGCCTACGTCGGTCGGGGGAGAGCGCCCGCCACTCGGGGAAGGCCTTCTTCGCCGCGGCGACGGCCGCGTCGATCTCGTCCGGCCCGGCGAGCAGCACGGTTCCGTTGGCGCGGGCGGTCGCGGGGTTGATGTGGTCCCGCCGACCGACGGAGGTGTGGTCGAGCCATGTGCCGTCGACGAGGGGGCCGGTGGTGCCCAGGTCATGGGAGAGCGATGTGGATGTGGTCATGTCGATGCCGCCTTGAGGTCGTCCGGGTGGGCGGTGGTCAGGGCGCCGGAGAGCCGCCCAACGTCGAGAGCGTGTGCGTGGCCAGGTCCCCGAGCGTCCCGGGCTTCGGGGCCCGAGCCGCCTCGGCGACGTCGAGCAGGAGGCCGACGTCCTTGCGCAGCAGCGGCACGGCCCGGCGCAGCCCCTCGGTGCGGAAGCCGGACGCGGCGAGGACGGCGGCGGCCCGGCTGCCTCCGGTGCCGTGGGCAAGGACCTGGGCGACCGCGCCGCGGTCCATGCCGAGGCCGTCGGCGAGGGAGTAGGTGTCCAGGGCCAGGCCCACCTGGGCGGTGAACACGAAGTTGTTGAGCAGTTTGGCGAGTTGACCGCTGCCCAGCGGTCCCAGGTGGATCACCGGATCGGCGAAGGTGTCGAACACCGGTCGGCAGCGGACGACGTCCTCCTCCTCTCCGCCGGACATCACCAGGAGCCTGCGCTCGGCGGCGGCGCCGCCCCCGCCGCTGACCGGGGCGTCCACCACCGCGATCTCCCGCTCGGCGGCCTCGTCGGCAACGCGTCGGCAGGTGTCGGGATGGACGGTGGAGTGGATGGCGACGACTCCGCCGGGTGCCATGCCGGTCAGAACGCCGTCGGGCCGCAGCAGCACGTCCTCGACGTCCGCGTCCGTCACGACGCACAGGCACACGATGTCGCTCGCCGCTCCCAGGTCCGCCGGTGTCGCGGCCACGGCGACAGCCGTGTCGGAAAACGCGTCCGTCGTCGCACGGCGGCGTCCCCACAGGGTCAGGGGGAACGCCTCCTCCGCGATCCGGCGGGCCATCGGCGCGCCCTGACTGCCCAGTCCGATGAATCCGACACGTGTCGTGGCTGTCCCGGTGGCGGTCACAGCCGGGTGACCCAGCCGCCGTCGACGTTGATCGTCTGTCCGTTGATCCATTCGCCGGCCGGGGAGGCGAGCAGCAGCAGGGTGCCGAGGAGGTCCTCGGCGGGCGCGGACTTCTTGCCGGGGATGCCGGACGCGAGGGCGGCGCGTACGGGATGGTCGGCGGGCAGGCTGCGCAGGCCGGGTTCGTTCTCGACCAGCCCGGGCGCGATGGCGTTGACGTTGATGCCGAGCGGGCCGAGGGACCGTGCGAGGCCGGCGGTGACGTTCACCAGGGCGAGTTTGCTGACGCCGTAGATGCCGCCGCCCATGAAGGCGCCGGCGGAGACCTGGTTGATGATCCGTCCGCCGCCCCGCGTCACCATCGACGCCTTGACCGCGCCCGCGCAGACGACGGCGCCGAACACGTTGACGCGCATGACGCGGTCGAACCAGTCGCCGGGCAGGTCCAGGAGGTCGACCTGGGGGATCTCGGCCATGAGGGCGGCGTTGTTGACGAGGATGTCGATGCCGCCGAAGGCGTCGGTCGCCTTCGCGGCCATGTCGGCCGCGGAGGTGCGGTCGGTGATGTCGACCCGCACGCCGAGCGTGCGCAGTCCGTCGGCGGCCAGGGTCTTGGCGGCCTGCTCGGCGCCGTCGCCGTTGAGGTCCGCGAGGACGACCGAGGCACCGGCCTCGGCCAGGGCCCGGCCGTAGACCTGGCCGATGGCGCCGGCGCCGCCGGTGACGACGGCGACCTTGCCGTCCAGGCGGAGCCGGTCGAGTGTGCTGCTCATGGGGCGTCCTTCGTCAGACGGGACAGGTAGGCGTCGACATCGGCACCGTGCTCGCGCAGTTCGTCCGCGGCCTGCGGTGCGGTGAGGATGAGAAAGCGGTCCTGGGCGACACCGTCGGCGACGAGTTCACCGACCGAGTCGGCGTCGAGAACGGGGAAGTCGGGGCCGTGGGGCGGTGCCGGTCTCCCGTAGAAGGTGATCTGCTCGACGATGTTGGTCGCCACCCCGGCCGGGCACAGGCAGGAGACGCCGATGCCGCGCGGGCGCAGGTAGAGCGCGAGCGCCTCGGACAGGCCGACGACAGCGTGCTTGGTCGCGGTGTACGGCAGCCGGTCGAAACCATAGGGCAACAAGCCTGCTGTCGAGGCGGTGTTGACGACATGGCCGGAGCCCTGCTGCAACAGGTGCGGCAGGAATACGAGGTTGCTGCGTACGACGCCCAACAGGTTGACGTCCACGACCCGTTGCCAGGCGTCCAACGGGATGTCCTCGACGGCGCCGACGGCGAGGATGCCGACGTTGTTCATGACCAGGTCGATGCGGCCGAACCGGTCGAGGGCCAGCTTGCGGACGGCGTCCAGGTCGTCGAGGCCGGTGACGTCGCAGCCCGTGGCGACAGCCTGGGCGTCGCCGATCTCGTCTGCGACGGCATGCGCCCGCTCGGCCACGAGGTCGGTGACGACCACGCGCGCGCCGCGCCGGGCGAAGGCGTGGGCGGCCGCGCGGCCGATGCCGCTGCCGGCACCGGTGACCACCGCCACGGCGTTGTGCAGGTCGATAGTCATCGCTGGTGGCGTTCCTCCACTCACTGGTGGGCAGAAGGGTGCTCTGGGGTACCGCAGCAGTCGCGCGGGGCACTCCGGCCGGGAACGGACGAAGTCGTCGCGGCGACCAGGCCCCGGGGCCGGACGTGGCCCCCGGGCCGTCGAGCGGGGCACCGAGCGTCGGCGAAGCGCGGCGCGGGACCGCAGCGGGCACGGTGCGCGCGTGATCGGCGACAGGGACGGCTAGGCGGACCTGGGCGGGAACACCCGTTCGCCGTTCGCCGCCTTGGTGATGCCGATGGCCTCGATCGGACAGGACTCGGCCACTTCCAGGACCAGTTCGGACGCCGGCAGGGTCTCGGACCGTGCGCGGCCCTGACCTCCCTCGTCCAGTTCGAACTCCTCGGGCGCGGAGGCCGCGCACAGTCCGGTCCGGACACACATCCGTTTGTCGACGCTCACCGTCCACCGCTCCGTCATCACCGGGCTCCTTCGATGACGAGTGGCAGGGTCTTCCAGCCCCGAACGGTCGAGGTCTGGGCCAGCTCGGCGTGGTCCCAGTCCACGTCCCAGCCTGGGAAACGCTTGAGCATCTCCTGCGCCGCGATGGTGCCCTCCAGCCGGGCCAGTGCGGCACCCAGGCAGTAGTGGGCGCCGACGCCGAAACTCATGTGCTGGGTGACCCGGTGGATGTCGAAGCGGTCCGGGTCGTCGAAGCGCCGGGGGTCGCGGTTGGCGGCGGCCTGGATGAACAGGATGGCGCTGCCGGCCGGGACCGTGCGGCCGTGGAGCTCGACGTCCTTGGTGACGTGGCGCGCGGTGAACGGACCGGTCGGCTCGAAGCGCAGGATCTCCTCGATGGCGTTGGGGATGAGCGAGGGGTCGGCCGCCAGCTCTCCGCGTGCCTCCGGGTAGCGGGCCATCAGGGCGCCGAACCAGCCGATGAGGCGGCCCGTCGTCTCGTTGCCGGCCCCGGCGACCACCGAGCAGTAGGTCAGAACCTCCTCGTCGGTGAGGGTGCGGGTGACGCCGTTCTCATCCTCGAACTCGGCGGTCATCAGCTCGGTCATGAGGTCGTCGGACGGGTGCTGCTTGCGCCATTCGATGTAGTCCTTGAAGGCGTCCGTGCTGAGGATGTCCTCGTGGTTGATCTTTCCGCCGTCCACGGTGCCCAGCGTGTCGTCGGTCTTGTCGCGGATGGCGGGTTGGTCGGCCTCCGGGATGCCGAGCAGCATCCCGATCACCCGCATCGGCATCTCGGCGCCGACAGCCTCGACCAGGTCGAACCGCTCCGCTCCGGTGACCGGTTCGAGCGCCCGGCGGCAGAAGGCCCGTACCCGCGGCTCCAGGGTGGCGATCCGGCGGGGCGTGAACACCCGGGCGAGCAGACGGCGGTGGATGTCGTGGACGGGCGGGTCCTCGAAGATGAGGGTGCCGGGCGGGAGTTCGATGTCCGCCTGGATGATTTCGAGGATGTCGCCACGGGAGGAGGAGTAGGTCTGCCAGTCGGCGAGACCGCGCTGGACGTCGGAGTGGCGGCTGACGGCGTAGAAGTCGTGCTGGTCGTTGTAGTAAAGGGGTGCTTCCTCGCGCAGCCGTGCATAGAGGGGATAGGGGTCGCGGGCGAGGGCGGGGTCGTAGGGGTCCCAGTAGATGGTGTCTGCGGTAGTCACGTACACGCCTCCTACTTGAGCAGGGCGCCGGCGTCGATCGGCAGGGTCGCGCCGGTGACGAAGCGGGACTCGTCAGAGGCGAGGAAGAGGACGGCGTTGCTGATGTCCAGCGACTCGACCCACGGAGTGGGCAGCACGTGCATGCTCTGGGAGACCGCCGCGAAGTCGTCGGCGGTGGGGTTCTCCAGGTCGGGGCGGAACATCCTGTAGGTGTCCTCGTGCATCACCATCGGCGTGTTGACCTGGGTGGAGTGCAGGGTGTTGACGCGGATGTCGTGCGGCCCCAACTCCTCTGCCATCGTGCGCATCAGACCCACCACGCCGTGCTTGGCGGCTATGTAGTGGCCGATGTTCGGGTAGCCCTTGAGGCCTCCGACCGAGCTGGTCAGGATGACCGAGCCGCCCCGGGCGCCCGCGACGATGTGCGGGGTGGACACCCTGGTCGACAACCACACGCCGGTCAGGTTCACGTCGATCATGTCGCGCCAGGTCTTCTCGTCCATCACGTCGAGGGTGGCGCCGGTGCTGCCAAGGCCGGCGTTGGCCACGACGATGTCCAAGCGGCCGAATTCGGCGACACCGTCGTCCACGGCGGCCTTGAGCGCGTCGTGGTCGCGGACGTCCGCCTGCACGGCGTGGATCCGCCGCCCCAGCTTCTGCACCTGACTGACCGTCTCCTCCAGGTCTTCGGGCGTCGACATGCGGAACGTGACGCCGTCGAGCTGCTTGCACACATCGACGGCGATGATGTCGGCGCCCTCCTCTGCCAGCCGTACGGCATGGCTGCGGCCCTGGCCGCGGGCGGCGCCGGTGATGAAGGCGACCTTGCCTTCGACTCGTCCGGGCATGACTACCTCGTTTCCTCGGTGCGGGATGGGTTGAGCTCGTCGGGATGGGGTGGGTGCAGGTGGGCTGGGTCGGAGTCCGGCGGGGAGGCCTGGCCACCGGTCGGTGCGCCGGCGACCGCGCCGGACCAACACGAGGAGGAACAGGGCGGCGAGGGCGGTGGCGTCGTTGCGGCGGGTTCTGCGGCCAGGTCGTCGGCTGACCGCGCGGTCAGTGCGCCCGCGACCTCGGCCAGGGTTCCGTGCCCGAACTGGGCGGGCTCGTCCGTGATGGTGAAGTCGGTGTGCACCGACACGACGGTGGGGTTCCCGCCGGAGCCGGTCGGCAGGTGACCAGCTCCCTGGCGGTGCCCTCGCGGTGCAGGTCCCGGCCGTCGTCCTCCGGTACCCCGATCCGCTTGAGCACGGCGGGCAGCCCGGAGGCCGGGAGCATGAAGCACATGTCGTCCTGCTGCGGCAGCGCCTCCTGCCCGAAGCCGCCGGAGTCCGCTTCACCACGTACAGCCGATGTTCGTCGACGGCGAGCAGCCGGCCGCGGAGAGAGCGGACCTCGAGCGGGGACGGGGTGGCCGCCCAGATGGTCGTCTTTCCCGCGACGGCGCCCCATCCGGCGGCGATCCCGCGGGGCTCCGTCGGAACCGGACCGCAGGACTGGTGGTGGACGGTCACGCCCGCCACGTGCGGGGGCCCGGTCGAAGACGGGCACGAGGCCCGCCGGCGGGCGTCCGGCCGGCCCGCCCACCAGGCTGCCGTGGTGCGTGGCGTGCACGAACGCGGCCGACTCGGCCGCGTCCTCCGCCGTGTGACGATCGACGGCGACGACCATCACCACCGGGTCACCGACAATCCGAACCTCGCCCTCGGCGATCGGCGGACGGGGTGTGCCGGGGTTGTCGCGCCCGTTGAGCGTGTGGCACTGCTCAGCGGGGTCGAGGTCCTGAGCGGTGAACACCGAGTGGACGCCGTCCCGTCGAAGCGCCTGCGACATGTCGGTCCCGGTGCTGCGCGCCCGTGCGACCCGGCCGCGAACCAGGCAGGCACGCAGCATGCCGGGCCGTACGAGGTCGTCGACGTAGGTGCCGGTGCCCGTCGACAGCCGTGAATCCTCTAAGCACAGAACCCGGGTACCCGTATTGCGAGCCATCGATGTGGCCCTCCGTTCACGCTGAACGAGTGTTTAACACGAGTGCTGAACAACTGTTTAACAGCGCCAACCGGAGCCGTCAAGGACAATGAGCCCCATGACTGCGCCTCGCCGTATGGGTACCGAGAACTCCAAGACGCGCCAGATGCTGCTCGACGTCGCCGAGCGGCTGATGCTCGAGGAGGGCTACGCCTCCGTGGGTATCCGCCGGGTGGCCCGCGAGGCCGAGGTGGCGCCGGCGTTGGTGCTGTACTACTTCCGCACGCTGGACGATCTTTTCCTCGCGATGCTGCGGCGGCGGGGCGACCACGAGATGGAGCGGGTCATCCGCCTACTGGACGGCCCGCAGCCGCTGCACACCCTGTGGCAGATCGCCAGCCACCCGGGCAACGCGCTGACCACGGAGTTCGCCGCCCTGGCCAACCACCGCAAGACGATCCGCACCGAACTCGCCCGCTACGCCGACCGCTACCGTGAGGCACAACTGGCGGCACTCACCAGACGACTCACGGAAACAGGCGTCGAACTGCCGCCCGAGGTGTCCCCAGCCGTACTGCTCATGCTCACGAACGCTCTGGGCCGGATCATCATGATGGAGAACGCGATGGGGATGACGACCCGTCACGCCGACGCCCTCGACTTCGTGGAGCGGTTCCTGCGGCGCTACGAGGGAGCCACCACGAACGGTTGAGACGATGCACTCGGGAGAGTGCGATGGAGAGGCCGGCACCCGGGAGGGTTCGACTTTTACCAACTGGTTGATTTTCGCTTCGACGCTAGGCCCGCACGAGAAGGCCAGGAAGTGCACGATCGAACATCGTAACCAGAGCGTTACACTTCACTCACTCGGCGAAGGTGGTGAATTAAATTACGACCATGTGGTAGGTTTTCATACTGGGCGCCATCGAGGAGAGTGAGCACACCGTGAGTCAGGCAAAGGCACGGGGGCCGTACGCGAAGACACCGGCCCGCAGAGCCGAGATCGTACGCGCGGCGCGCGACAGCTTCGCCGAGCGCGGTTATGCCAACGCCTCCCTGCGCGACATCGCGGAACGGGCAGGCATCACCCACGCCGGGCTCCTGCACCACTTCCGCAACAAGGACGAACTACTCGCCGAGGTGCTCGCCGACCGCGACTCCGAGGAGTGGCAGCACGGCGTGGAGGAGGTCGACAGCACCGACCGCCTCGGGCCCTACCTCGCCGAGCTGATCCACCGCCACCAGGAGGCCCCCGAGTTGATGCGGCTGTGGATAGAGCTCGCGGCCGCGGCCTCCCGACCGGATCACCCCGCGCACGCGTACTTCGTCGACCGCTACGAACGCAGCCGGGCCCAGTTCACGGACGGGTTCCCCGACGAGGCCTCCCGCGCCGGCCTCCGCAAGGGCGTTTCGCCCGAAAGCGCCGCGATCCTCTTCCAGGCAGTGCTCAACGGACTCCAGTTGCAGTGGATCCTCGACCAGGAACTCGACATCGTCGGGCCGGTCACCGACTTCGTACGGCTGCTGTTCGAGGGGAACGGCGAGGCGTCACCGCAAGGTTGAGGGCACCGCGGCCGCCTCTCGCGCGACAAGCTCCAGCGCCTCCGCACCCGCCCCGTCACCGGCTCCGACGCGAGGGATCGACCCGACGTTGAGTCTCCAGTAGGCGTGTCCCGCGACGACCTCATCGAATGGTCAACGGCAGTAGAAGAACTGAGCGCCTTGATGCGCGACGATCATGTCTCCCAGGGCTATCGAGGGCCCGGCCTCCTCGTACCGCTCGTCGGCGGCAGATCGGTCCGACTCCTTGCCCAACATTGATCGCCGCGTCCTGCTGGTCGAGCTCGATCTGCTCCCCTCGCCTGCGGAGACGGGCCCATCGCCGAGCCGGCGCGCCGGGATCTGGAACTCCTTCTCCCTGCGCCCTCGGGGATCTTCCTCCGAGGCTGAGTCCGGGCCATGAGGTTCCAGGCGGGACATGTTCACGCGCTCAGGCTGCAAGGGCAGTAGCGAAGCTGTTCCGATGGCCGGGACGTCGAGTTGCGGGGTTCGACGGTGGCGCTGCGGCGGCGGGTCGAGGCCGGCCTGGAGCAGATGCTCGGCATCCGGTTCCTGGCGTCGGAGTACCCGACCGGTCCGTGGCACGGGGGCCGCACCGGTTTTCGAAGACCCACAGCCAGACCGATGGTGCCTCCCGCTCCTTCGGCCTTGGTGGCGATCTACTTGGGTGCGCCGGCGACGGCGGAGCCCGCGGCGAACCGGTGCGCGAGCTGACGTATCATCAACTTCTCGTCGTGGGCGAGCTTCAGTAGCAGATCCCGGCGCGACTTGCTGCGGTTGGTCCGGCAGCGGACCGTCCACCGGGTGGTCGGTCAGGCCGGGTCGCCGATGTTGTCCTGTACGAGCTGGCGGGCGACGTCGTCGTGGATGAGGTCCTGAAGCTCGGCCAGCCGTCGTCGCGCCTCCGTCTCGGTGGATGCGACGAGCGGGGAGAGGCCCGGCCAGACGAGGACATGGGCGGGGTCGCGGCGGCCCTGGGCGGCCGCTCGCGCCTTGATGTCGGCGTGGAAGGACTGCGCGGCGCCCAGGTCGTGCTGGGTAGTGAAGAGGATCTCGCCGGGCCGGGCCGCGAACTCCCGTCCGGTGTCGGAGGATCCGGCCTGGAAGACCACGGGATGGCCCTGGGGCGGGCGGGCGATGTTCAGGGGCCCGCGGACGGCGAAGTGCTCGCCGCGGTGGTGCGGGGTGTGCAGTCCGGCGTTCGTAGTAGCGGCCGGTCGCCTTGTCCCGTACGACCACCCTGTCGTCGAAGCTGTCCCAGAGCGCCTTGACGACCTGCACGAACTCGTCCGCACGGCCGTAGCGCAGCTCGTGGTCCAGATGGCGGTCGTAGCCGAAGTTCGCCGCTTCCAGCGGTACGACGGAGGTGACCACGTTCCAGCCCGCGCGGCCGCCCGAGAGGTGGTCCAGGCAGACGAACTTGCGGGCGATGTGCCGCCCGGACGCCCACGGACGGTCTCTACAACCTGTGCCATGTCGTACCGCAGGACTCGCACGCCAACACCACAGATCACGGACCAAGATCCGGACCAGGTGCGGACCACCTCGGCTCAGTGCAGACGATTCCACCCTTTGTCGCAGGTCAGAGGCGACGGTGAGCGTGTACCACCAGCAGACGAAGAACCTTCTGGTTCATACAGTCCAAAGAAACTTGGGTTCTTCTAGAGCTACAAGTCGGTTGTCTGGAGGGGGCTTTCTCCTCCAGACCACCCGGACTCGAAGCCACTGTAAGCATTTATGCGCTGACGCTCCGTCGCGAATCACTGGGAATTCGCGCGGACCCGTTCATGGACGTCTGGCGGGTCCGCCTTGCCGCGGCGGTGACGAGCGGGATTTCGAGGAACTCAAGGACATGCTCGACGATGTGGCCTCACAGCAGGGCACTCCATGATCTCCCGACGTCGACCGGGAGATCGATTGCTCGAACGGCAGAGACCAGCTGGATCCGTAAGGGCTGTCCGGGTTCACAAGGCCCCGTCGGTGACCGCAGTGGCCGGGGCGTCGGGCCGCAGCGCGGTCTGCGTGATCGCGTGGCTGTCGCAGCCCGTGAGCGGTGTGCAGTTCTCGCGGTGCGCCTTGGCGCCGGCCTGACGGCGGAGCCGGGCGACGAACTGCTCCACCACCTCACCCTGTCCCATCGGAGACAGATGTGTGGCGGGACAGCGAAGGATCAAACATGCGGACCTCACTGCGCGCGATCCTGCAGTTCCCGTTCCAAGGCTTGTTCGATCGGCGTCAGGGGGCTCCCCGGACACAGCCGTTCCGGGTGGTCTCGCGGTGGGCCGGCCAGCAGCGGGCCGGCCTCGTCGACAGGAGGTGGGGGCAGGGCCAGCCACAACCATCCGAAGGCGACCAGGGCCTCATATGCGGCGCGGACCATACGGGCGACGAGGAAGCGCATGCGAAGCAGTCTCCGCCGGAAGGCCTAAGCGGATCCAAAGTCGAGTGCTGGCGTCCCGTCTCACATCGACTCTCAGCCAAGGGCTGTTCTCGGCCAACCGCGGTCACGTACGTAATACCTCTGATGCCTCGACGACACCTGATGCGCGACTGTGAACACAGCTCGCAACTCAGTTCCCCTGATCGCACGAGGTGTCGATGCGCTACGAACTATTGGGTCCGCTGCGAGTGGTGAACGGCCGCGACTACTTCACCTTGAGTGCCCCCAAGATGGAGGCCCTCCTGGCCCTGCTGCTCTCGAGCGCTGGTCGGAGCATCACCAAGGACCAGTTGATCTCCGAGTTGTGGGGGACGCGGCCGCCACGCCGTGCGGCAGCGGCCGTGCATGTCTATATCTCACAGTTGCGCAAGTTCCTCATGTCCGCCGGCGATGCCGAAGGGCGTGCCATCGCGACCACATCCGCCGGTTACCTCCTGCAGCGAGGCAGCGCGGAGCTCGACGTGGACGACTTCCAGGACGCGATGCGCACCGGCCGCGAACACCAGCGCGCCGGGCGCTACGAACAGGCTTCCGCCGATCTCGATCGGGCGCTCGAACTGATCCGCGGACCGGTGCGCACGGGAACAGCGGAGGGTACGGTGCTGGCTTCCTTCTCCACCTGGGTCGAAGAGGAACGGCTGGCGTGCCTCGAACTCATGGTGGACGCCCGCACAGCACTCGGCCATCACCGGGAGGTGATCAGCCTGCTGTCGTCGCTGATCACCCAGTTCCCGCTGCGTGAGTCCTTCTACCGGCAGCTGATGCTGGTGCTGTACCGCTCGGAGCGGCAGGCGGAGGCACTGCAGGTGTACCGGTCCGCGCAGCGGGTCCTGCGAGCCGAACTCGGCCTGGAGCCCTGCCGTTCGCTGCGCCGGATGCACCAGGCGATCCTGACCTCCGACCGGCACCTCGACCTCCCGCTGGCGAGCTGAGATGGCCTTCGGAACCGGTGTACGGGCCGGTGCGGACGCCCGCTGGCTGCGCAGACTCCGGCCCGGCCGCGACACGGCGGCCACCCTGCTCTGTTTCGTGCACGCGGGCGGTGCCGCCGGGTACTGGCAGCCGCTCGCGGCGGCACTGCCGTCCCAGGTGGAGGTGCTGGCCGTGCAGTACCCGGGCCGTCAGGACCGGCACCGGGAGCCCGCCGTCGAGGATCTGCACCGGCTGGCCGAAACGATCGCCGGGGTCCTGGCGGACAGCCCCCATGTCACCGCGGCCCCTTGGGCGTTCCTCGGACACAGCATGGGCGCCTCGGTGGCGTACGAGACCGCAGCGCTGCTGTCCCGGAACTCCGGCGACGGACCGGGCGCGCTGTTCGTTTCCGGCCGCCGCGCCCCGTCCCGTCCGCGGCGGAGCACCGAGTCGTTCGACGACGACCGGGCGCTGCTCGACAAGGTCCGCCGGCTCGGCGGCACCGGCACACGCCTCCTGGACGACGCAGGCGTAAGGGAGTTGATCCTGCCCGCGCTGCGGGCCGACTACCGTGCCGTCGCCGCCTACCGGGGCACGCCCGGGGCGCCGCTGTCGTGTCCCGTCGTGGCGCTCGCCGGCGACGGTGACACGGAAGCGTCCGTCGACGACGTCGCAGCCTGGGCTCGGCACACCACCGGCACCTTCGAGCTGGGGGTGTTCGAGGGCGGACACTTCTTCCTCGCCGACCAGTGGGCGGCCGTGGCGCGACTGGTCGCGTCGCGACTGCCCGGCGCGCCGGTGTGAGCGGCGCAGCCGGCGGAGGCAGCCTGCTCGCCATCAGTGACCTGCACGTCGCCTTCGACGACAACCGTGCGGTGACCGAGGCCCTGTGGCCCGAGCACGACGACGACTGGCTGATCGTCGCGGGCGACACCGGGGAGATCGTCTCGGACGTCTTCTGGGCGCTGGAGCTGCTGAGCAAGCGGTTCGCGAAGGTGGTGTGGGCGCCCGGCAACCACGAGCTGTGGACCCACCGGCTCGATCCGGTCACGCTGCGCGGCGCGGAGCGCTACCGCCATCTGGTGTATGTCTGCCGGGAGTTGGGGGTCGTCACACCCGAGGACCCGTACCCGGTGTGGCACGGCGAGGGTGGCCCGGTCACCGTGGCACCGCTGTTCCTGCTGTACGACTACACGTTCCGGCAGCCGGGCGCGCACACCAAGCGGGAGGTCCTGGCGCGGGCGCACGCCAACGGGGTGGTGGCCGCCGACGAAGCGCTGCTGCACCCGGACCCGTACCCGTCGCTCGACGCCTGGTGCCGGGCTCGGCTCCACGCGACCGCGGCCCGCCTCGACGCGCTGGACCCGCAGGTGCGGACCGTCCTGGTGAACCACTTCCCGCTGGTGCGCGAGCCCACCCGGATCCTGCGCCACCCCGACTTCGCGGCCTGGTGCGGCACCGAGGCGACCCGCGACTGGCACCTGCGCTACCGGGCCGCGGCGGTGGTGTACGGGCATCTGCACATTCCGCGCACCACCTGGCACGACGGGGTCCGCTTCGAGGAGGTGTCCGTGGGCTATCCACGGGAGTGGCGCACCCGAGCCCGGCCGGTCGGCGCACCGCGCCGTATCCTGCCCGCGCCGCGGGGAGGACCACGGTGATCCGCGAGCTGCTGCCGCCGGGCACGGAGGTGGCGGAGGCGTACGGCGACCCGCCGCAGGCCCGGCCCATCCGGCTGAGGAGCCGCTGATGGCACACGCCGTGGAGTCCCGGCGCCGTGAGTTCACGACGGTACGCCACTGCGCGCGCACGGCCCTGGCCCGGTTCGGGTTCGCCGGGCCGCCGCTGCTGCCGGGCCGCAGTGGCGCGCCGCGGTGGCCGGACGGGATCGTCGGGAGCATGACGCACCGCGCCGGCTACCGGGCCGCGGCGGTGGCGCGGGTACGGCACACCGCCGCGCTCGGCATCGACGCGGAGCCCGATCTGCCGCTGCCCGCGGGCATGCCGGAGGCGGTGTCGCTGCACGAGGAGCGGGCGCGGATGCCGCAGCTGCGCGCCGCCGTGCCCTCGGTCGCCTGGGACCGGTTGCTGTTCAGCGCCAAGGAGGCCGTATACAAGGTGTGGTTCCCGCTGACCGGACGGCTGTTGGACTTCCCGGAGGCGGACATCGTCTTCGCGGTGCCGCCGTCCGGGGTCCGGCAGGGCACGTTCCGGGCCCGGCTCCTGGTGCCGGGCCGGTGGTCGGCGGGCGGCCGGTCGCCGTGTTCGAGGGACGCTGGACGGCGGCCGGCGGACTGCTCGCCTCCGCCGTTGTCGTCGCTCAGCCGGCGAAGGCCATCAGCCGGACGAGCGCGGCCTTCGAGTCGACCCCCAACTTGCTGTAGATCCGCGTCAGATGGACGTCCACGGTCCGGGGGCTGACGCTCAGCCGTTCGGCGATGTCCTTGGACTTGAAGCCCTGCCCCGCGAGGTCCGCGACCTCCCGCTCGCGCCCGGTCAGATCGGCGAGCAGCGCGGTGCCGCGCCCCGCCCCGGCCCTGGCACGGCGCGCCAGCTGCCGGGCCCGCACGCCCGCCGGGGTCTCGCCGCCGAGGAGTTCCAGCGCGTCCTCGTAGGTGCGGGCCGCCTCCTCGGCCCGGCCGCGCCGGACCAGGAGGTGGCCGCGGGCCAGCAGGGCGTGGCCGCTCTGCTCGGGAAGTCCGATCCCGGCGGCGGCCTCGGCGGCATGCTCGGCCCACTGCTCGATGTCCGCCTCCTTGTCGGGTGCTGCGCTCAACAGCGCGGCGGCGGTGAGGAGTTCGTAGCCGCGGGCGGCGAGGACGGGCACCGGTTCGGACACCCGCCAGGCGGCGCCGGTCGGCAGCAGCTGTGACAGGGCGCGGTCCCCATCGCCGCGGGCCAGGGCGGCCTCGGCGTGCAGCAGCGCGTTGAGCGGGGTGCGCGGCACCTGCTCGGTGGGGCCGACGGCGGCCGGGCCGCGACCCAGTTGGGCGGGGCCGCCCAACTGGGCGAGGGCGGCCGAGATGACGGCCTCGGCGAGACCGGCCTGGTCGGTGCGGCCGATGGCCCGGCCGATGGTGCGAGCCTCCTGGGCGGCGTCGAGGGCGTCGGCCATCCGGCCGCTCTGGTAGTGCGTGTAGGACAGGGTGTTGAGCATCGGCGCCAGCAGGTGGCTGTCGCCGTTCTCCCTTACGAGCGGCACGGCGCGCTCGATGTGGCCGAGGGCCGCCTGGTGCCGGCCCATGAGGGACTCGGCCCAGCCGAGGGTCAGCAGATGTTCGGGCAGATGTGCGGCTGCGGTGTCGACGGAGGTGAGGAGTCGGGCGGCGGCGTCGAGGCGGGCCTCCGCGGTGCAGATGTCGCCGGTGAGCACGGCGCACATGCCGTGCAGGGCGAGCGCACCGCCGGCGGTGGTCGCGTCGGCGTCGCGGGTGCCGCGCACCAGGGTCTCCACGTCGGAGCGGGTCGGCAGCGATCCGGCGAGCACCTGCACCAGGCGCAGCTGTACCTGGAACGTCACGGCCTGCGCGGGATCGGTGCCGTCAGCGCGCGAGAGGTGGGCGGCGATCAGGCCCAGCGCCTCATCGGCGTGGCCCAGCCCGCCGTAGACGGTGGCCAGGAAGGCGACGTCGCCGTCGCGGTCGACGGCCGCCGGCGCGGGGGTCGCGAGGTAGCCACGGCCCAGGGCGCGGATACTGTCCACCGCGCCCTGGGCGGCGAGCGCGCGGACGACGGAGCGCCACAGCTCCGGTGTGCCGTCGGGGGCCGTGCCGGTCGTGCCGAGCGTCCGGGTCAGCCAGTGCGCCGCGTCGTCCACGCGTCCCAGGTGCAGGGCGGCGCGGGCGGCCTCGGCGAGGGCGGCGAGGTCGGCCGGGGAGGGGCTGGCGCCGGCCCGCTCGATGTGCGGGGCGAGTTCGACGGGCGGCGCGCCGAGCGCGGCGAGCCGGTGCGTGGCCCGTCGGTGGGCGCCGGCCCGCCAGCAGACGTCGGACTCCGCGTACAGGGCGCGGCGGATCAGCGGGTGCCGGAAGGCGAGATGGCCGGCGGTGGCGCTTCGCACGAGGTCGCGGCGGCGCAGGGCGCCGAGCGCCCGGCAGGCGGCGTCGCGGTCGAGGGCGGCGACCTCGGCGACTCCGTCGACGTCGAAGGTGTCGCCGAGGACGGCCGCCGCGTACAGGGCGGTCCGCTCGGTGTCGTCGAGGTGCGCCGTCTCGGTGAGCAGCCGTGCCGTCAGGGTGCTCGCGGCTTCCGTGTCCGGGGTGCCGGGGGCGGTCTCGGTGAGGGCCGTGAGGTAGAGGGGATTGCCCGCGGCGCGGGCGTGCAGCGCGGTCAACTCCTCCGCTCGGCCTGCCCATTGGAGGAGGTGCGCGCTCTGGGTGACGGTCACGGGTTCGAGCCGCACCGGTTCGACCGCGCCGAGTTCGACGCCCTGCTGCAGCACGGCGCGCAGCGCAACGGGGGTCTGGCGCGGCCGGTGCGCGACGACCACGGTCAGTCCGCTGGTGACGGGCCAGCGCACCAGCATGTCGAGGAGTTCGACGGAGCCGATGTCGCTCCAGTGGGCGTCGTCGAGCAGCAACAGCAGTCCACGGTCGGTGGCGGCGACGCAGGCGGCGAGCAGGGTGCGCAGTTCCGCGTAGAAGCGGCAGCGGCCGGTGAAGTCGGTGTGCCGGGGTCCGGCGGGCGGGTCGGCCAGGGCGCGCACGAGGGCGGCGGCCGGGTGCGGGGCGGGGTCGCCCGGGCCGGGGAACCAGTTGCCGAACGCTTCGAGGAACGGCTGGAAGGGGACGTCCGCATAGCTCTCCGCGGCGGTACCGCGCAGCACGGTCAGGCCGCGGGCGGGGGCCTCCTGGGCGAGGGCGGTCAGCAGCCGGGTCTTGCCGGCGCCGGGGTCACCGCCGACCTCCATGACACCGCCCCGGCGGACCGCGCACTGGTCCACCGCGGCGAGCAGCCGCTGCAGTTCGGCGCTCCGCACGGTGAACGGGGCGCCGGTCCGTATTCGGGTCGTGGTGGTGGTCAAGTCTGATGTCCCTTTCCCCCGGGCCCCGCGGACACGGTCTCAAGGGCGCGTTGCACCCGAGACGGTGCACGGGACAGCTTCGACTCGACCCAGCGTACGGGGGCCACGCGGCGACGAACAACGCGTAACAGGAGTGTCATACATCATTCATCCGCCGCCCGGCCTAAGGGAGTTGGGGCCCTTAGGACAGCTTTAGACCCCTGGGTGAGGCTGGCGCTCCGCCAACCGGACCGAGGAGCCCACCCGTGACCGTGCCCTGCGACCTCCTGACCGATGCCGTCCAGTGGCGATTCCCTCTCGGAGACACGCAGGAACTCCATGTGGCCCTGCCCACCGGCGAGTTGGGGCTGCGCAGGCAGGACCTGTTCGTGGCGGGCCCGCCCGGCGGTGAACTGCGTGTGGTGGGCGAGTACCGCGGCGGCGGCAAGCCCGACGGGCCCGACGACACCGGTGACGGGTTCGGACCCGGTTGGATGCCGTACTGCGCGGGCCCCGACACGCGCGACCGCCGGGCGGTGCTGGCGCGCGACGCCGACGGGCGGGTCACGGCAGTGCTCGATCCGCTGGGCACACGAGCCGCTGCGTTCGCGTACGACGGGGACGGGCGGCTGGTGCGGCACACCGACGCGGACGGCCACGACACCGGCTACCGGTGGGACACGGAGGGCCGGCTCGCCGCTCTGCTGCTGCCCGACGGCGGCGCCGTCGACATCGCCTACCACCCGGCGGGCGCTGTGGCACAGATCGCCTGGGAGGGGCCGCAGGGGCCCGCCCGGGTCCGGTTCGGGTACGCGCCGGGGCGGGCCACGGTGACCGACGCCGTGGGCCGGGTCACCGTGCACGCCTTCGACGCCGAGGACCGGCCGCTGTCGGTGACCGGCCCGGCCGGTGAGCTCGCCCGCTGGACGTGGGACGCTCACGGCCGGCTCACGGCGGCCACCGACGCCACCGGACACACCACCCGCTACGCCCATGGCCCGCAGGGGCAGGTGACGGAGCTGACGCTGCCGACGTCGGCGCGCTCCACGGCCGCGTACGACGATCCGGACCATCCCGAACGGCCGACCGCGCTGCGCGACCCGGCGGGCAACACGCTGCTCCTCGCCCACGACGCGCAGGGCCGCCTCGTCACCATCGGCGCGCCCGACCGGGCCGAGGCCTTGGACCGGCGTACCTACGACCCAGGCCACGGCCGGCTGCTCTCCCTCACCGACGGCAAGGGCGACACGACGGCCTTCGAGTACGACGCGGACGGCCTGCTCACCGCGGTCGCGCCGCCCGCGCCGCTGGGCCGCACCGTCTTCCACCACGACGACCTGTCCCGGATCACCGCGGTCACCGCGGGCAACGGGCGGCGCACCGGTTACCGGTACGACGCGTCGGGCCGGCTCACCGAGGTGCGGGACGAGGACTCGGGCGGCGTCCTGCTCACCCTGGTCCACGACGCGCTGGGCCGCGTGGTCCGCAAGGCGGGCGCGGACTGGTCGTACGACTTCACCTGGGTGCGCACGCAGGCCGGCAGCCGCCTGGCCGCCGCGGTCCGCACCGAGGGCGCGGGCCGAGAGGAGGTGCGGCTCACCTACGACGCGGCGGGCGCCCCGCTGTCCCTGACGACGGCGGGCGGCACCACCCGCTACACCTACGACGCGGCGGGCACCCTGGCCGCCGTCACCGGCCCGTCGGGCCGGACCGTCCGCCTCACGCACGACGCGGCGGGCCGCCCCGTCCGCCTCGACGCCGGCACGGTCGTGCAGGAGATCGGCTACGACGCGTCGGGCCGCCGCACCTCGCTGGTCGTGCGCGGCCGGGACGGCACGGAGCTGCTGCACGCGGCCTACGGCTACGCGCGGCCGGACGGCACCGACACCGATGTGCTGCGCTCCGCGACCGTCGACGGCGAGACGACGGCGTACGCGTACGACGGCCTGAAGCGGCTGGTGCGGGCCGGTGCCGTCACGTACTCCTACGACGACGCGCACCATCTGGTGCGGCTGGGCTCGATCGACTTCACCCTCAACGCGGCGGGCCAGGTGGTGCGGTTCGGCGAGACGGAGTTCGGCTACGACGGCGCCGGCAACTTCACCGACGAGGTGAACCCGACCGGCTCCTTCAGCTACAGCCCCACGAACCAGACGCTGGCCGGCGTCTTCGGCGGGCAGCTCGTCGCCGAGATGCGCTACGACGCGCTCGGCCAGGAGATGCCGCGCCGGATCACCGAGACCGCGCTCGACGGCCGCACCGTCACGCACGTGTTCGCGTACACGCCGCTCGGCATCGGGCGGGTCCTGGACGACGGGGTGCCCACCGACGCCGTGCGCGCCCCCGACGGCACGCTGCTCGCCGTGCTCACCGCGGACGGCCGGCACTACTGGACCGTCACCGACCAGCAGGGCTCGGTCCTCGCCCTGCTGGACGAGGACGGCCACGTCGCGGCCCGCTACCGCCACACCCCGCACGGCGCCGTGACGGCGTCCGGCGACGCCGCGGCGGCCTGCCCCTTCCGCTACCGGGGCGCCTACCAGCTGCTGCGCAGCGCCCACCTGCTCGACCACCACTTCTACAACGGCTTCTGGGGCCGCTTCACGCAGCCCGACCCGACGGGGCTGCAGTACGCGCCGTACACGTTCGCGGACAACGACCCGGTGAACACCGGGACGTGGACGCGGCACGACGTGTGGGCCGTCGCGGCCCGCGGCGGTGGCGTGCGCGGCTTCTTCCCCCGCCCGCCGGGACCGGGCACGCCCGGCGCCGCCGTGTTCGACGTGACCGGCCCCGGTGTGACACCCGACCGGCAGCCGCGCGTCGCCGGACAGCGGGCGCGGCGCGCCCTGTTCACCCCCTGAACCCCCGGTTCCTCGTTCCTCACCTCACCCATCGAGAAAGGCAGCCACCATGGCGGACCAGATCGTGCTGCGTGTGCCCAAGGAAGTCGTCGTCAAGGTCGTCGACGACGTGCACAACCTGGAGGACCCGCAGATCGGGCAGGGCGGCACCTTCGACGACGAGCTGTACGACGAGACGGGCACGCTCATCGGCACCTCGCACGGCACCTTCACGATCAAGTACGTGCGCCCCGGCGACGACGGGCTGCTCACCTACTACTCGGAGGACATCACCCTGGAGGACGGCACCATCCACGCCGAGGGGTGGGCCGACTTCCACGACGTGCGCACCAGCGAGTGGGTGTTCTACCCGGCGACCGGGACGAGCGGCCGTTACGCGGGTCTGACCGGCTTCCGCAAGTGGCGGATGACCGGGGTCCGGGCGTCCGCCGAGGCACGGATCCTGCTCTCCGACTAGTCGCGGCCCCCAAGGAGGAACGGCACATGTCCCAGCAGGACGTGCACATTCTGTCGGCGGCCTCGGCGCTGCCGGGACCGGCGGTGGACAACGCGGCGCTGGCCCGGCGGTTCGGCATGGACGCGCTGTGGGAGCAGTGGGTCGAGGTGTTCATCGGCACCCGGTCGCGGCATCTCGCCCTCGACCTGGAGTCCGGCCGGCTCACCGGTACGCTCGCGGACCTCGCGGAGGAGGCCGGCCGCAAGGCACTCAAGGCGGCCGCCCTCGCACCCGGCGACATCGACGCGGTGGTGCTGGGCACCGCGACCCCGGACCGGCTGATGCCCGCCACGGTCAACGTGGTCGCCGACCGGCTCGGCATCGACCAGGTCCGCAGTTTCCAGCTGCAGTCGGGCTGCTCGGGCGCCGTGCAGGCGCTCGACGTGGCCCGGCAGCTGGTGCTCGGCGGCGCCGCCCGCAGGGTGCTGGCTCTCGGCGGTGACGTGATCGCCCGGTTCTACGACGTGACGACCGACCTGCGCCGCGCGGACCCGGCCGAGCTGGTCAACTTCGTGCTGTTCGGCGACGCCGCGGGCGCCGCCGTCGTGTCCGCCGAACCGGGCCCCGGGTCGGCGGCGGTGCGGGCCCTGTTCACCCGGCTCGTCGGGCTCGGCCGGGAACCGGGCGCCGTCCTGGAGTGGTTCGGGCCCGCCGACCGGGACAGCGACCGGCCGGCCGCCACCGAGGACTACAAGGCGATCGAGGAACACGTGCCGCCGATGACCGAGGAGGTGCTCCACGAACTCCTCGCGGACACCGGCTGGCGCCCCGAGGACGTGGGCCTGCTGCTGCCGCCGCAGCTGTCGGGCCGGATGACCCGGCTGATCAGCGACCGGCTCGCGCTGCCCGCGGCGCGCGACGTTTCGGTGGTCGACGACGCGGGCAACTGCGGCAACGCCATCGTCTTCCTCCAGCTGGAGCAGGCCCTGTCCCAACTCGGCGCGGGTGAGCGGGCGTTGGGTGTCTCCATCGAGTCCAGCAAGTGGCTCAAGGCGGGCTTCGCGCTGGAGGGGAGCGCCCGGTGACCCGGGACGCCGCGGCCGAACTCGCCGCACTGCACCACGACGGCCTGCTCGCCGCCCACTACCCGCACGTGCGCGGCCTGTTGGCGGAACTCGACGACGCGGGCCTGGCCCGTGCGGGCCATCTGCTGGCCCGGCTCGACGCCGACGAGGTGCTGGCCGCCCACCCGGACACCCCCGCGCCGCTCGTCGCCGTGACCGGACACGGCACCCTGTCCGCGCTGTCGCCCGCGCTCACCGCGCAGGCCGCCCGGCACGGGCTGCTCGCCCGGGTGGCGCTGTCGGACTTCGACAGCTGGGTCTTCGACCTCGTCACCCCGGACAGCGCCCTGTACGCGCGCCGCCCGGCGTTCGTGCTGTGCGTCCTGGACGCGGCCCTGGTCGCCGACGAGCTGCCGCTGCCGTGGACGGCCGAGGACGCCGAGCGGGTCCTCACCCAGAAGGCCGACCTGGTGGAGCGGGCGGCGGAGGTGTTCGCGCGGGCCGCGCCCGGCGCCACCCTCGTCCTCAACACCCTTCCACTGCCACGGGAGTTGACCGCGCAACTCGTCGACCTGCGCTCCCGTGCCCGGCTCGGCGCCGCGTGGCGGGAGGCCAACGCGCGGCTGCTGCGGCTGCCCGAGCGGTGGCCGCAGACCGTCACCGTGGACCTGGACCCGCTGCTCGCCGAGGGGCTGCCCGCCCGCGACGTACGGCAGAGCGTGTACGCCAAGGCGCATCTGTCACCGGAGCTGCTCGACTCGTACGCGCGCGAAGTGGGCCATCTGCTCCGCCAGTTCGCGGGCGGCGGCAAGAAGGTGCTCGCCCTCGACCTGGACGGCACGCTGTGGGGCGGCGTCCTCGGCGAGGCAGGGCCGGAGGGCATCGAGGTGGCGGGCGGCCATCGCGGGGAGGCGTTCCAGCGCTTCCAGCGGGTGGCCCGGCAGCTGTCCGCGCAGGGCGTGCTGCTGGCAGCGGTCAGCAAGAACGACCTGGAGCCGGTCGTGAAGGTACTGCGCGACCACCCCGAACTGGCTGTGCGCGAGGGCGACTTCGTGCAGGTGCGGGCCGACTGGCGGCCCAAGCACGAGAACCTGACGGAGCTGGCCGCGGACCTGAACCTGTCCGTGGACAGCGTCGTCTTCGTCGACGACAGCTCCTTCGAGCGCGGTCTGGTGCGCCGGGAGTTGCCGGGTGTCGCCGTGGTCGCGGTGGGCGACGAACCGGCCCGGCACGTCGGCGACCTGCTGCGCGACGGCTGGTTCGACGTACGGGAACTGACCGCCGAGGACCGGGCGCGGCCCGCCCGGTACAAGGAGGAGCGGGCACGCCGGGACTTCCTGGACGACTTCGACTCCCTGGAGGGCTATCTGAGGGAGCTGGGCGTGACGGTGACGGTGGCGCCCGCCACGGCCGCACAGCTGGCCCGGGTCTCCCAGATCACGCTGCGCACCAACCAGTTCAATCTGACCACCGAGCGGCTGCAGACCGCCGACGTGCAGGCACTCGCGCAGGCGCCCGACGCGGACGTCCTGGTGATCGCGTCCGGCGACAGGTTCGGGGACAACGGCCTGGTCGGCGCGGTGTTGCTGCACCGCGACGGCGACACGGTACGGCTCGACAACTTCCTGCTGAGCTGCCGGGTGTTCTCGCGCGGCATCGAGCAGGCGGTCCTGTCCGCCGTGCTGGCGCATGCCCGGGACACGGGCGCCCGTCAGGTCGTGGGCCGCTATGTGCCGAGCGCGAAGAACGGCAAGGTGGCCGACTTCTACCCGCGCTCCGGATTCACCGCCGTGACCGGCGCGGCGGACGGGCCAAAGGAGCTGTTCCGGCACGACCTGGCCCAGGTGCCCGAGCCGCCGGAGCACATCCGTCTGACCGCGAGGCTGCGGCCCGAAACCGGAGGGAACGACACCCCGTGAATTCCATCGACGACTTCGTGGCCCTGCTGCGCGACGAACTCGCCCTGTCCGTCACCGCCGACGACATCGGCCTCGGCTTCGACGCGGTCCCGTCGTGGGACTCGGTGCACCTGCTGTCGCTGTGCACGATCCTGGAGCGGGAGACGGGTCGGCCGCTGGCGCTCGCCGAGGTCTTGGAGGCGCCGTCCCTGGAGGCCGTCTACCGTCTGGCGACCGCGTCGTGAGCGCGCCGCGCGTCGGTGAACCGATGCCACGCCAGCGCCGGCACACGCTGTTCTTCCAGGAGGTGATCCGGGAGTTCGCGCCGGTCTTCCTGGACACGGAGGTCGACATGAGCGCGGTCCGCGCGCACCGGGCGGCGGCCCTGGCTGCCGACGGGGTGCGGTACGCGACGACCGCGTACGTGCTGCACGCGGTGGGCGGGGTGCTTGCCAAGCATCCTGAGGCGAACGCGGCGGTGAGCGGCCCGCCGTGGCGGCCGCGCGTCGCCCGTTATCCGTTCGTCAGCGGCAAGCTCACCCTGGACCGCACGCTGGACGGCCACCGGGTGGTGCTCGGCACGGTCGTCCCTGATCTGCACGAGGCCCGGCTGGCGGACATCCAGCGGCACTTGGAGCGGGTGCGGGAGAGCGATCCGGAGCGGGCGCCGGAGTTCGAGGGCATCCGGGCGCTGCACCGGGGCGCGCTGCTCGCGGCCCGGCGGCGGTTCAGGCAGGCGGCCCGCTCGCTGGCGCTGCGGCCGCATCTGACGGGCACGGTCGCGGTGACGTCGCTCGGCCACCGGGCGGTGGACTCCTTCCAGTCGGTGGGCGGCACGACGCTGACGTTCGGCGTGGGCCGGGTCACCGACCGGCCCGTGGCGCGCGACGGGGAGGTGACGGTGGCGCCCGTACTGCGGCTCAGTTGCTGCTTCGACCACCGGGTGATCGACGGGGCCGAGGCGGCGGACGTGCTGACCGAGGTCAAGGAGGCGCTGGAGAGCGTATGAACGACATCGCGGAACTGAAGAACTTCGTGGTGGCCCACACCCGTTCGCAGGGTCTGCCGCCCGAGCACTACGACCCGCTGCTCGCCCGCATCCATGACGACGGCGACGGCACGCCGGGGTCGTGGACGTACGAGTGGAGCGCCGAGGCGGACCGGCTGGCCGGGCGGGGACGCCTCCTCGACGCCTGTGTGCACTACAACATGGCCCGCTTCCCGTACGTGGACGGCCCGGCCCGGCAGGGCGCCCTGGAGCGCTGCACCGAGACGTTCGACGCCTGGCGCACGGAGGCGTTCCCGGCGATCGAGCGGCTCGACGTGACGCTGCACGCGGGCCGGGTGCGCTGCTGGACGGTGGGCCTGAACGCCGCCGAACCGCGGCCGCTGCTGGTGATGACCGGCGGCATCGTCTCGGTCAAGGAGCAGTGGGCGCCGGTGCTGACGCAACTCGGCGACCTCGGTTTCGCGGGCGTGGTCACGGAGATGCCGGGCGTCGGCGAGAACACGCTGCCCTACGACGCGGACTCCCCCGGCATGTTCTCCGCACTGCTCGACGCGGTCACCGGCCGCGCGGACGTGTCCCGCACGTACGCGCTGGCGCTGAGCTTCAGCGGGCATCTGGCGCTGCGGGCCGCGCTGCGCGACGACCGGATCCGGGGTGTGGTGGGGGCGGGACTGCCGGTGCGGGACTTCTTCACGGACACCGGCTGGCAGCGGCATGTGCCGCAGGTCACCACCGCCACCCTCGCCCATCTGACGGGCACGGCGCCGGAGAAGGTGTACGACCTCATCCGGGACTGGGCGCTGACCGGGGACGAACTGGCCGCGCTGCGGGTGCCGGTGGCCCATGTGACCAGTCTGCGCGACGAGATCATCCCACCGGCCGACGCCCGCCATCTGCGCGAAGAGGTGCGGGGGATACGGCTGTTGGCCCATGACGACGTGCACGGCTCGCCGTCACACTTCGCCCAGACACGGCTGTGGACGCTGCTGTCGGTGCTGCGGATGCGCGGCGGCTACGGGGCCGAACGCGCCGCCCTTACCCGCGAGTTCGCCCGGCTGCGATACGGCCAGGGGCGGTCCGCGTGAGCGAGATGCTGCTCGACGGCGGCTCCCGATGTCTGCGCAACGTGCTGGGCCGGTTCGCGACCGGCGTGGTCGCCGTGGCCGCGACCGATCCGGCGGACGGGACGCGGGCGGGCCTGGTGGCGAACTCGTTCTGCTCGGTGTCGCTCGAACCGGCGCTGGTGTCCTTCTGCGTGGCGCACACCAGCAGCAGCTGGCCGCGCATCCGGGCGGCGGGGCTGCTCGGCATCAGCATCCTGGGCGCCGGGCAGCGGGAGGCGGCGAACCGGCTCGCGGCGTCGGGCACGGACAAGTTCCGCGGCCTGCCCTGGACCCGGTCGCCGGGCGGGACGCCGGTCCTGGAGGGCTCGCTGGCCTGGCTGGAGTGCTCGGTGGAGGCGGAGTACCCGGCCGGGGACCACACGATCGTGGTGACGCGGGTGCGGGCCCTGGACGCGACGGCGGACGGCGAGCCGCTGCTGTTCTACCGCGGCGTCTTCGGCGGGTTCAGTCGCTGACCCGTTCCTCGTCCGCGCCCGCGCCGAAGGCCCGCAGGAACGTCTCGACGCCGGCCGTGACGACCTCGGCGACCTGCTCCGGGTCGAGCGGGCGGGTGCCGAGGGCGCTCATGCCCGGCAGCTCGTCGTAGATGAGGGCGATGAACTGGTTGGCGGCCCGGACGGGGTCCTGAATGCGCAGGTGCCCGGCGTTGGACAGGCGGGCGAGCCGGCCGGCGAGGGCTTCGGTGAACTGGTCGGGCCCGCTGGCCCGTACGGCGTCGAACAGGTCGGGGAAGCGCACGGCCTCCGCGTACAGGAGCCGGCGCACCGCCTCGGAGCGCTCGTCGCAGTAGCAGTCGACCAGCTTGTGCGCGACGTCCTGGAGGCCCGGCCGCAGCCGCTCGGGGTCGGTGGGGAAGTCCTGCAGGACGTGCAGCGTCTTGGCGTTGGCCCCGGCCGCCGTCTCGGTCATGACGTGCCGGAACAGGTTCTCCTTCGAACCGAGATGGTTGTAGATCGTCGGCTTCGAGACGCCCGCCTCGGTGGCGATCATGTCGAGGCTCGCCTGCGTGTAACCCACGCGCGCGAAGACGCGCAGCGCCGCATCCACGATCGCCCTGCGCTTGTCCATGCGTCCCCGCTCGGCGGGTACGGCCGCGGTCTTCTCGCTCTCGCCAACGTTCATACGGCCATGCTACCGTGCCAGCCATAGAATTTAACTACCCAGTTCAATTCGCAGGGCTAGTCGGTTAAAGGGAGTTGCTGTGTCTGTAACGAAGGCGGAGGAGGCCGGGCCCGCCCGGCTCGATGCCGCACTGCTCACCGTGGTGGGCGTGATGGTGCTCGGCGGGATGATGTCCTACCTGGACGCGACCATCGTCAACGTCGGGATCAGCACGCTCGGCGGCGAGTTCCGCGCGACCCTCTCCACCATCGAGTGGGTCACCACCGGCTATCTGCTGGCCGTCGCGCTCACCATCCCGGTGGCCGGCTGGGCCATGGTCCGCTTCGGCGCCAAGAAGATGTGGCTGCTGGGTCTGACCCTGTTCCTCGCGGGCTCCGCGCTGTGCGCCGTGGCCTGGAACGCGGAGAGCCTGATCGCCTTCCGCGTCCTGCAGGGCCTGGGCGGCGGCATGGTCGACCCGATCATGATGACCGTCGTGGCGACCGCGGCGGGCCCGGAGCGGATGGGCCGGGTGATGGGCCTGATCTCGGTGCCGATCACGCTCGGCCCGGTCGTCGGCCCCATCGTGGGCGGTCTGCTCCTGGAGAACCTCTCGTGGGAGTGGATGTTCCTGGTGAACATCCCCTTCGCGCTCGCAGCGATCGTCCTCGCGATCCGGGTGCTGCCCGCCGACCCGCCGCGCGGCTCCGATCCCGTATCTCTGGACGCGCTCGGCGTGGCCCTGCTGTGCCCCGGCTTCGCCGCCGTCGTCTACGCCCTGTCCCAGGCGGGCGCGCACGGCTTCGGCAGCGCCACGGTCGTCGTGGGTCTCGTCCTCGGGCTCGCCCTGTTCGTCGGCTACACCGTGCACGCGCTGCGCACCAGCAAGACCCCGCTGCTCGATGTGCGGCTCTTCTCCAGCAAGGGCTTCTCGGCGAGCGTGGCCACGATGTTCCTGCTCGGCGGCGGTCTGTTCTCCCTGCTGTTCCTGCTGCCGCTGTACTACCAGCAGGTGCACGGGCACAGCGTCCTGGAATCCGGGCTGCTGCTCGCGCCGCTCGGGCTCGGCACCCTGATCGGCATGCCGGTCGCCGGCAACCTCGCCGACAAGTTCGGCGCGAAGCGGCTGGTGCCCGTCGGCGCCCTGCTGATCGGGGCCGGGGCGCTGGTGTTCACGCAGTCCGACGCGGACAGCTCCCAGGTGGCGCTGACGGTGGCGCAGCTCGCCGCGGGCTTCGGCATGGGCCTGGTCGGCGCTCCCACCATGGGCTCGGTGTACCGGACCGTGCCCGGCGAGGCCGTCGCCGGCGCGACCGGCGCGGTGTTCATCCTCAACCAGATCGGGGCGTCCCTGGGCATCGCCGTCGTGGCGCTGCTGCTGCAGGGCGGCGGCGCGCACACCGCGCCCACGGCCGACTCGTTCGGCAACGCCTTCTGGTGGCCGGTCGCGGCGGCGGTCGTCGTCCTCGTCGCGGGCCTGCTGCTGCCGGGCAAGCCGCAGCCCGCGCCCGCGGCCGCACCGGCCGAGCCCGTCGCGGACCACGCCTGAGGTCCACCCCCGGTACCGCTGTGCCCGCCGGTCAATCCCCCGCGCCGGCGGGCGCAGCCCCGGACCGACAGCCCCTGAGCACACCGGAGTCCACCGATGAGCCGAACCGATTCTCCACTCTCCCCGTCTTCCCCCCTCGCCCTGTCCGTCCTCGACGTCGTCCCCGTCTTCGAGGAGGACTCCGCCACCCACGCGCTGCGCCGCACCGTCGCCCTCGCCCCACAGGTCGAGGCGCTCGGCTACCGGCGGTACTGGGTCGCCGAGCACCACAACACACCCAGCCTCGCCACGTCCGCGCCGGGCATCCTCATAGGCCGGCTCGCCGCCGCCACGACAACGCTGCGGGTCGGATCCGGCGGGGTGCTGCTGCCCAACCACGCGCCGCTGGTGGTCGCCGAGCAGTTCGGCACGCTGGAGGCACTGCACCCGGGCCGCATCGACCTCGGTCTCGGCCGGGCCCCGGGCACCGACCCGCTGACCGCCCGCGCGCTGCGCCGGGCACCCGACCGCGGCGGCGACGACTTCACCGGTCAACTCACCGAGCTGAACGGCTACTTCGCGCCGGGCGACCCGACCTCCGGCATCATCGCCGTACCGGCCGCGGACGGCCGTCCCGACCTGTGGGCGCTGGGCTCCAGCCCGTCGAGCGCACAGCTCGCAGGCGCGCTCGGGCTGCCGTACGCGTACGCGCACCAGATCAACCCGTACGCGACGCTGCCCTCGCTCGACGCCTACCGCAGCGCCTTCCGGCCCTCCCCCCACCTGGACCGGCCGCGCACGCTGATCGCCGCGCTCGCGACCGTGGCGGACAACGACCGGGACGCCTGGCGGGTCGCGGCCCCGTATCTCCTCGGCAAGATCTGGATGCGCCAGGTGCCGCGCTTCGACGCGTTCCCCTCGGCGGCGACCGCGGCCGCGCACACCTTCACGCAGGCCGAGCGCGGCTTCCTCGACGACCTCGCCGAGCCGCAGTTGATCGGCGGCCCGGACACCGTGCGGCAGAAGCTGGACGCACTGGTTGCGGCCACCGGTGCTGACGAGGTGATGGCGCTGACCGTCGTGCCCGACCAGGAGGAGAGGCTGCACTCCTTCCGGCTCCTCGCACAGGCGGCGGCCGAGGTCAGGCCCGGCACCGCGGAGAGCGTTTCAGCTCCGCTTTAGCCCGGCTGGCGACAGTTCCCTCGGCACTCGCACCCCTTCGCGCCATACGGAGCCCCCATGCATCCACGCCGGACCGTCCGCACCGCAGCCCTGTTCGTCCCGTTCGCGCTCGCCGTCGCCGGCTGCAGCAGCGGTGGCGGCCCCGGCGCCGCCGGGGCCGCGGCGCCACGGTCCGGCGGCACGCTCAGCTACGCGGCGGACCAGGAGCCGGACTGCTGGGACCCGCACACCAGCGCGCAGGACGTGACGGCGTTCGTGCAGCGCCCGGTCTTCGACTCGCTCGTCTACCAGACGCCGGACGGCGACCTGAAGCCGTGGCTGGCCACGAAGTGGACGATCGGCGACGGCGGCCGCACGTACACCTTCGCGCTGCGCAAGGACGTCACCTTCCACGACGGCACCCACTTCGACGCGGCCGCCGTGAAGGCCAACTTCGACCACATCACCGCCAAGCGCACCCAGTCCCAGTACGCCGCCGGGCTGCTCGGCCCGTACCGCTCCACCACCGTCAAGGACCGGTACACGGTGCAGGTGCGCTTCAGCCGCCCCTACGCCCCCTTCCTCCAGGCCGCCAGCACCACCAACCTGGGCATCGCCTCCCCCGCCTCGCTCGACGACGGCAACGACAAACTGTGCGCGGGCACCGACTCCGTGGGCTCGGGGCCGTTCAAGGCGGGCCGGTACGCGCGCGGGCAGCAGCGCGTCTACACCCGCAACGCCGCCTACGACTGGGCGCCGCAGGGCGCCGGCCAGTCCGGCCCGGCCCGCCTCGACCAGGTCACCGTCCGGTTCGTGCCGGAGGCTGCGACCCGGGTCGGCATGCTCACCTCCGGGCAGATCGACGCGGCGGGCGCGCTGCCCGCCAACCAGTACGCGGCCGTCGCCCGCAACACCCGCCTGGGCGTGGTGAAGAGGGCCACGCCCGGCGCCGTCGACAGCTTCTACCTCAACACCACGAGCCCGCTCTTCTCCGACGTACGGGTGCGCCGCGCCTTCCAACGGGCCATCGACCTGGACGCGTTGGTGAAGTCCGTCTTCCTCGGCACCGGCACCCGCGCCTGGAGCACCCTCGCCCCCACCACCCCGCACAGCTACGACGCGTCGCTGGAGAAGTCCTGGCCCGTCGACCGCAAGCTGGCCGCACGGCTGCTCGACGAGGCGGGCTGGACCGGCCGTGACGCCGAGGGCTACCGCACCAAGAACGGCAAGCGGCTCACCGTGCGCGCCCCCGTCTACGGGCAGCCGAGCCTGTTCGCGCAGGCGGTGCAGGGCGACCTGAAGAAGTCCGGCATCCTGCTCGCGCTCGACGCCTCCACCGACGCCACCGAGGTCTCCGACCGGCTCGACAAGGGGCGCTACGACGTGGTGGAGACCGGCTGGGCGCGCGCCGACGGCGACATCCTCAGCCAGTTCTTCCTGTCCAGCGAGACGTCGGTCGGCGGCGGCCACAACTTCGCGCATGTCACCGACGACCAGGTCGACCGCTGGCTGCACGCGGCGCAGACCGCGCAGCGGCCGGCCGAGCGCGCCGCGAACTACGCCAAGGTGCAGCGCTGGACACTCCGTCAGGCCGCCGTCGTCCCCGCCTACGTGAACACTTCCGTCGTCGGCTTCAGCAAGAAGGTGCACGGACTGCGGATGTCGATCTCGGCGTGGCCCGAGTTCTACGGCGCCTGGGTGGAGGGCTGATGAGTGCGCCGACGCGCGCCCCGCTCGTGCTGCGTTACGCGGCCACCCGGCTCGGCTCCGCGCTCCTGGTCGTCTGGGCGGCGGCCACCTGTGCCTTCGTCGTCCTCCAACTGGTGCCGGGCGACCCGGTGAAGGCGATCGTCGGCTCCCACGCGCTGGTCGGCGCCGAGCAGCGCGACGCGATCCGCCACGAGTACGGCCTGGACCGGCCGCTGCCACTGCAGTACCTGAGCCATCTGGGGCAGTTGGCCAGGGGCGAGCTCGGCGACTCCTACCAGTTGCAGCAGCCGGTCGGCGACGTCCTGGCCGACCAGTTCGGGCCGACGGCCCAGCTCGCCCTGTGGTCGACGATCACGGCCGTCCTGCTCGCCGTCGCCGTCACCCTGCTCACCACCGGGCGCGCCCGCTGGCCGCGCCGGCTGTCCTCGGTCGTCGAACTCGTCGTCGTCTCCACGCCCTCGTTCTGGCTGGGCATCCTGCTCCTGACGGTGTTCTCGTTCCGGCTGGGCTGGCTGCCGGTCGCCGACTCCGGCGACGCGCGCTCCCTGGTGCTGCCGGTGCTGACGCTGGCCCTGCCCATCGCGGCGGTGCTCGCCCCGGTGCTGCGCGAGGGGCTGCTCGGCGCGCTCGACCAGCCGTTCACGCTGACCGCCCGGGCGCGCGGCCTCGCCGAGCACCGGGTGCGTTCCCAGCACGCGCTGCGGCATGCGGCGCTGCCCGCGCTGACCCTGGCCGGCTGGTTCACCGGGACCCTGCTGGGCGGTGCCGTCGTCGTCGAGAACGTGTTCGCGCGGCCCGGCATCGGCCGGGTCACCCTGCAGGCCGTCGCCGACCGCGATCTGCCGGTGATCCAGGGGGTGGTGGCCCTGTCCGCGGTCGTGTTCGTCGTGGTCGCCGCGCTCGTCGACCTGGCGTACACCGTGGTGGACCCGCGGCTGCGCAAGGAGACGGGGGTGAGCGCCGCCTGATGTCGACATCACGCCACCCGGCCAGGAGCCGGCCGCGCGCCGCCGCCGCGACCGTCGCCGCGCTCGTCCTCGCCGTCATCCTCCTCGCGGCCCTCGCACCCCAGCTCCTCGCGCCCGGCGACCCGGCCGCCACCGATCCCGCGCGGGCGCTGCTGCCGCCGGACGGCCACCACTGGTTCGGTACCGACCAGTTGGGCCGTGACGTGTTCGCCCGGGTCGTCCACGGCACCCGCTACTCGCTGGCGGTCGGCGCCGCCGCCACCGGCGTGGGCATGGGGCTCGCCGTCGTCTGGGGGCTCGGGGCGGCGCTGCTGGGCCGGTTCGGGGACGCCGTGCTGATGCGCGCCGCCGACGCCCTGCTCGCCCTGCCCGGGCTGCTGCTCGCGCTCCTCGTCGTCCTGATCACCGGCAAGGGGGTGCTCGGCACCACGCTCGCCGTCGCCGTCGGCACCGCTCCCGGGTTCGCCCGCGTGGTGCGCTCCCAGGCCCTCGTCGTGCGCCGCTCCGGCTATGTCGAGGCGGCCGTCGCACTCGGTGTACCGCGCCCGCTCGTCGTCGTACGGCACATCGTCCCGAACACGGTCGGCCCGCTCCTGGTCCTGGCCACGGTGACGCTCGGCGCGTCCATCTCCACCGGCGCGGCGCTCAGTTACCTCGGGCTCGGCGCTCAGCCGCCGACGCCGGAGTGGGGCGCCATGCTCACCGAGGGGCAGGGCTATCTCGAACAGGCCTGGTGGATCGCCCTGTTCCCCGGTCTGCTGCTCGTCGGCACCGTCCTCGCCGTGACCGTCCTGGGACGCCACGCGCAGGCCCCTAGGGAAGGGCGGTCCCCGCGATGACCGGCACACCGCTGTTCGACGTCGACGGGCTCGACGTGCGGTTCGGGTCGGGCCCGGCCGCCGTGCACGCCGTACGCGACGTCTCCCTCAGCCTCGACGCGGGCCGCTGCCTGGCCGTGGTCGGCGAGTCGGGGTCCGGCAAGAGCGCCCTGGCCCGCAGTCTCCTCGGCCTCGCCGGGCCGACCGCGCACGTCACCGCGCGCCGGCTGCGCCTCGACGGGCAGGACGCGCTCGCCTTCGGGCCGCGCGAGTGGCGTGCGGTGCGCGGCCGCCGCGTCGGCCTGGTCGCGCAGGACGCCCTGGTCGCCCTCGACCCGCTGCGCCCCGTCGGCCGGGAGGTCGCCGAGCCGCTGCTCACCCACCGTCTCGTGACCCGCAGAGAGGCACCCGGCCGGGTCGTGGACCTCCTGGAACGCGTCGGGATGCCCGAACCCCGTGAGCGCGCCCGCAGTTACGTCCACCAGCTGTCCGGTGGGCTGCGCCAGCGCGCCCTGATCGCGTCGGCGCTGGCCGCGGGGCCCGGCGCCCTCATCGCCGACGAGCCGACGACCGCGCTCGACGCCACCGTCCAGGCCCGTGTCCTGGAACTCCTCGGCGGCCTCAAGACGGACGGCACGGGGCTGCTCCTGATCAGCCACGACCTCGCGGTCGTCGAGGCGCTCGCCGACGAGATCGCCGTCATGCACGCGGGCGAGATCGTCGAGAACGGCGCCGCCGCCGACGTCCTGCACGCCCCTCAACACCCGTACACCAAGAGCCTGTTGGCGGCCGTCCCGGGGCGCGGCCGGCCGGCCCGCCGCCCCGAGCGGGCACCGCGGGCCGGCACCCCGTTGCTCGAAGTGAGCGGTGTCGCCAAGCAGTTCAGGGCGGCCCGGGGTGTGCGGCGCACCGCCGTGCACGACGTCTCCCTGACCCTGCATCCGGGCGAGACCCTCGGGATCGTCGGCGAGTCCGGCTCGGGCAAGTCGACGCTCGCCCGGATCGTCCTCGGCCTCCTCCCGCCGGACGCCGGGCAGGTGCGGCTCGCGGGCGAGCCGTGGAGCGGCCTGCGCGAGCGCGAGCGCCGCCCGCGCCGCGGCACCCTGCAACTCGTCCCCCAGGACCCGCTGAGCGCCTTCGACCCGCGCTGGAGCGTGGCCCGTGTCATCGGTGAGGCGCTCGGCACCGCGGACACGCCCCGCGAGGCCCGGCGCGCCGAGACGCTGCGGCTGCTGAAGCAGGTCGGGCTCGGCGAGACCCACCTGGAGCGCAGGCCGCTCGCCCTGTCCGGCGGCCAGCGCCAGCGCGTCGCCATCGCCCGGGCCCTCGCGTCCCGCCCTCGGCTGCTCGTGTGCGACGAACCGGTGTCCGCGCTCGATGTGTCGGTGCAGGCCCAGGTGCTGCAGCTGCTGCGCTCGCTCCAGCAGGAACTCGGTCTTGCCACCCTGTTCATCTCCCACGACCTCGCCGTCGTACGGGAGATCAGCGAACGCGTCCTCGTCATGAAGGACGGCCGCGTCGTGGAGAGCGGCCCCGTCGAGGAGGTGTTCGCCGGGCCCCGGCACGCCTACACGCGGGCCCTGCTGGACGCCGTGCCCCGCCCGCGGCGCGACGACCACGTCGGGGAGCCCACGTGACCCCGCCTCCCGCCGCCGTCCTCCAACACCGGCCAAAGGACGACTTTAGATCCGGCCAATCGGCAACTGCCAGCCTCGGCATGCCCGTTCCCTCCCACCCAGGAGCGCGAGACCATGCCGCAGTCCCCACCACCGGGCGCCGCCGCCCGAAAACTGCCGTCCCTGACGGGACTTCGCTTCATCGCCGCCTTCCTCGTGTTCGCCTTCCACGTCACGTTCCTGCCGTCCCGCTACATCGGCGGCGGGCTCGGGGACTCGCTGGGCGACATCCTGGCCAAGGCCGGCTTCTACGGCGTCTGTTTCTTCTTCGTCCTCAGCGGGTTCGTGCTGACCTGGTCGGCACGGACCGACGACACGGCCCCGCGGCTGTGGCGGCGCCGGCTGGTCAAGATCTACCCCAACCATCTGGTGACCTTCGCGCTCGCCGCGGTCCTCATGACCGTCGCCGCCGAGAAGATCAGCGGCGGGCAGGCGCTGGCGAACCTGTTCCTCGTGCAGAGCTGGTTCCCGGACATGGCCACCACCAACTCGATGAACGCGGTGAGCTGGTCGCTGGCCTGCGAGGTCTTCTTCTACCTGGCGTTCCCGCTGCTGCTGCGTGCGGTGAAGGCGATCCCCGTCCGGCTGCTGTGGCCGGCCGTCGCCGTCGTGGCCGCCCTGATGTTCGCCGCTCCGCTGATCGCCCGCTCCGCGATCTCCGGTGCGAGACTCCCCGGCATCGCCGACGGCACGTACTCCTTCGAGCAGATCTGGTTCGTGTACTTCTTCCCGCCGGTGCGGGCCCTGGAGTTCGTCCTCGGCATGCTGCTGGCCCTGATCGTGCGGGCGGGCCGCTGGCCGCGCGTCTCCCTCGCCCCGGCCGTCGCCATCGCGGTCGCCGGATACGTCGTCGTCTCCTACGTCCCGTACCTGTTCTCGGTGGCCGGGTCCGCCGCGCTGTGGCTGGCCCCGTTGGTCGCGGCGGCCGCCCTCGCGGACACGGACGGGCGGCGCTCGCCGCTGCGCGGCCGGGTCCTGGTGCGGCTCGGCGAGATCTCGTTCGCGTTCTACATGGTGCACGGCCTGGTCGTCACGTACGGCCACAAGTGGCTGATCCAGGACGCCGGCCGGTCGTCGGCGGCCGGCATCGCTCTGGCCCTCGCCGCGTTCGCGGTGTCGCTGGCTCTGGCCCACGCCCTGTTCACCTGGGTGGAGACCCCGCTCGTGCGCCGCTTCTCCGCACCCCGGCAGCGCCCGGGGGTGGCCCCCGGCGCGGTTCCGGACGCCCCCAAAGTCCTGGAGGTCAAGGAATGACCGAGACGACCGAGACCTCGGCCGCGCCGGCCGCCGAGCCGCCCGCGTATCCGCTGCCCCGCGGCTGCCCGTACCATCCGCCGGCCGGCTACGACCGGTACACCGAGGACGGGCCTGTGTCCCGTGTACGGCTCTACAACGGGCGGCAGGTGTGGGCGGTCAGCGGGCACGCCGAGGCGCGTCAGGTGCTCCTGGACGCGGCCACGTACTCCTCGGACCGGGTCCATCCGCACTTCCCCGCGCTGGCACCGCGCTTCGAGTCGGCGCGCAAGGTACGCAACTTCATCGGCATGGACCCGCCGGAGCACACGGTGCAGCGGCGGATGATGCTGTCGAGTTTCACCGTGAAGAAGGTGGCGCTGCTGCGGCCGCGGATTCAGAAGGTGGTCGACGACCTCCTCGACCGGATCGAGGAGCGCGGCCCGGTGGCGGACCTGGTGCCGGACTTCGCGCTGCCGGTGCCGTCCATTGTGATCTGCGAACTGCTCGGTGTGCCCTACTCCGACCACGCGTTCTTCGAGCACCAGTCGCGCCGTGTTGTCACCGGGTCTACGAGCCTGGAGGAGAGCGCGGCAGCATTCGGCGAGCTCAGCCGCTATCTGGACGGCCTGATCCGGCACAAGCAGGCGGAGCCGGGCGACGGTCTGCTCGACACACTGATCGCCGAGCAGGTCGACACCGGTGCGCTGACGCGGCGCGAACTGGTCGACATCGCGCTGCTGTTGCTCGTCGCGGGCCACGAGACCACCGCGAGCGCCATCGCGCTCGGTGTCCTGACGCTCCTGGACAACCCGGACCAGCTGGCCGCCGTGCGCGCGGACGCGGCGCTGCTGCCCACCGCCGTCGAGGAGTTGCTGCGGTTCATGGCGATCGCCGACGGGGTGGCCCGGTTCGCCACGAAGGACATCGAGCTGGCCGGGCACCGGATCCGCGCGGGCGACGGGGTGGTCGTGGTGATCTCCACGGCGAACCGGGACGAGCTGGCCTTCGCCGGGTCGGACACGTTCGACGTGACGCGCGGCGCCCGGCACCACATCTCCTTCGGGCACGGGGTGCACCAGTGCATCGGCCAGAACCTGGCGCGCGCCGAGATGGAGATCGCGCTCAGCACCCTGTTCCGCCGGCTGCCCGGGCTGCGGCTCGCGGTGCCCGCGCAGCGGCTGCCCGTGAAGGAGCCCGGCGGGGTGCAGGGCGTATGGGAACTGCCCGTCACATGGTGACCGCCCGGGGCGGGTGGTCGGGAGAGGAAGTGCGTCGTATGCGCATCACGGCGGACCCGGGCCGGTGCCTGGGCGCGGGACAGTGCGTGCTGTCCGCGCCGGACCGGTTCGACCAGTCGGAGGAGGGAACCGTGCTCGTGCTCGACGCGCGGGTGGCCGACGAGGCCGACGAGACGCGGCTGCGCGAGACGGTGTCGCTGTGCCCGTCGCAGGCGCTCGCGCTGGTCGCGGACGACCCAGTCGCCGTGGACGGCGGGACTGGGGGAGTCGCTGGGACGGACGGGATCGCCGGGCCCGATGCGGCCGGTGCAAACGTCGCGGGCATCGCGGACGCCGGGACTGACGGCACCCTCGCGACCGACGAGGCCGACCCGACCGTCGGGACTGCCGCGGACGCCAGGACTGCCGGCACCCTCGCGACCGACGAGGCCGACCCGACCCTCGGGACCGCCGCGGACACCAGGACTGCCGGCACCCTCGCGACCGACGAGGCCGACCCGACCCTCGGGACCGCCGCGGACACCGGGACTGACGGCACCCTCGCGACCGACGAGGCCGACCGGACCGTCGGGACTGGCGCGGACGCCAGGACTGCCGGCACCCTCGCGACCGACGAGGCCGACCCGACCCTCGGGACCGCCGCGGACACCAGGACTGCCGGCACCCTCGCGACCGACGAGGCCGACCCGACCCTCGGGACCGCCGCGGACACCGGGACTGACGGCACCCTCGCGACCGACGAGGCCGACCGGACCGTCGGGACTGGCGCGGACGCCGGACCCATCAGGCCCGGTGGAGCCGGTGCGGACGTCGTGGGCATCGCGGACGCCCGGTCCGTCGGGAAGGGGGCCTGACATGCCGGTGACCGGACGACTCGTCGATGTGCTCGGTGAGCATCGCGGTCCGCTGCTCGATGTGCGCCGACTGCCGCCCGTGCCGGGTGTGCAGGTGCGTGAGGAGCGGGTGCCCGGGCCGCCCGGCGTCACCGATGTCCGGGTGCGGGTCTACCGTCCGGACGACACGGCGGCGGCGCTGCCCGCGGTGCTGTGGATCCACGGCGGCGGTTTCGTCCTCGGCGATGTCGACGCGGTGCACGGCAGCGCCGCCCAGGCCGCGGTGCACGCCTCGGCGGTCGTCGTCGCGGTGAGCTATCGGCTCGCCCCGGAGGCCCGCTATCCGGCGGCCCTCGACGACTGCTACGCCGCGCTGTCCTGGATGGCCGGCAACACGGGCCCGCTGGGTGTCGACCCGGCGCGGCTCGCGGTGGCGGGGGCCAGTTCCGGCGGGGCGCTCGCCGCCGGTACGGCGCTGCTGGCCCGGGACCGGGGCGGTCCGCCGCTGGTGTTCCAGCATCTGAGCACGCCGGTCCTGGACGACCGCCTGGACAGCGGTTCCATGACGGCGTTCACGGACACCCCGGTGTGGAGCCGGCGGCTGGCGGAGGAGAGCTGGCAGCTGTATCTGGGCGATCTGCTGGGCAGCGCCCCGGTGTACGCGGCGCCGGCCCGCGCCGAGGACCTGTCGGGGCTGCCGCCCGCGTACATCTCGACGGCGCAACTCGATCCGCTGCGCGACGAGGGCATCGAGTACGGGCTGCGGCTCGCTCGCGCGGGCGTCCCCGTGGAGCTGCACAACTTCCCCGGCCAGTACCACGCGTTCGGGGAGGCGACCGATCCGCGCGAGCTGAGCAGGATCGGCGCCGAGCACCTGGCGGCCCTGCGCCGGGGGCTGCACCCGTGAGCGGCGCCGCGCCCGCGGCGCTGCGCGTGGGCGTCGGGTTCCTCAATCTGGCGCCGTCGCCCGAACGCGCCGACGCCGAGGTCCTGTTCACCGAGTTGTTCGAGGACGCGGTGTGGGCGGACGGGGCCGGTTTCGAGGGTCTGTGGGTCACCGAGCACCACTTCTCGACGTACAGCCTCACCTCGTCGCCGCTGCTGTTGCTCGCTCAAGTGGCCGCGCTGGCACCGCGGTTGCGGATCGGCACGTCCGTGCTGGTGCTGCCGCTGTGGGATCCGGTACGCCTCGCGTGCGACGTGTCGACCCTTGACGTGTTGTCGGGCGGCCGGCTCGACGTGGGGATCGGCCGCGGCTACCAGCCGCACGAGTTCCGGGTGTTCGGCCGGGAGCCGGACGACAGCCGGGCCCGCTACGAGGAGACGGCGCTGGTCCTGCGGAAGCTGCTGAGCGAGCGGGACGCCTCCTTCGCGGGCGCCTTCCACCGCATCGACGCCCCGGCCACGGTGCTGCCCCGGGTCGCGCAGCGCCCCCACCCGCCGGTGTGGGCGGCCGCGCTCAGCCCTGACTCGGTGGCCTTCGCGGTCCGTGAGGGCTTCCACTTCATGGTGAACGCGGCGATGCCCGAACCGGCCGTCCTGGACCACTGCCGGGCGGTGCGCCGTTCCCTGGCGGCCGCGGAGGTGCCCGCGGGAAGCCGTGAGGTCGCCGTGAACCGTTTCGTGTACGTCGGTACGGACCCGGCGACGCGGCGCCTGGCCGTGCGTGAGGTGGCCCGGCAGCTGGCGACGTCGCGGGCACTGGCCGAGGGCGGGGTACCGCTCGGCGGGGCGGCACCGTATCCGCGGGCCGAGGAGCTGAGCGCGGAGGAACTCGCCGCGGCGGGGGATCTGTTGGTGGCCGGTTCGGCGGACGAGGTGACGCGGCGCCTGGCACGACTCACCGAGGTCGGGGTGTCGTACGTCATCGCCGGTTTCCGCTTCGGCCGCTTCCCGGCGCGGGCGGCGCGGGAGTCAATGCGGGTCTTCGCCAAGGACTGCCTGCCCCGCCTTTCCCCCTGAGCGCGCGGCGCGCGTCGCACGCCCCGGTGGCCCTGGTGTCGCCGGGGCTTTCGGCGTTCCCGGGGCCGGCCCGGCACGGCTTTAGCGTGCCGAAAGGCCACCGTTAGGCGGCGCGCGGACGCTGGCCGGGCGTGATCCCGCAGGAAGGAACACGGCTCGGCCGTCGGGTCCGTGCCGTCGTCGACGAGGGAGCCGGTAGCCCACGATGCCCACAGATCCCACTGCCCCCACTGCCCCCACCGCCCGGCCGACCGCCGAAGCCCCCCTCGCGCCGCAGGCGTCCGGCGCCCCGATCGCCGTGGTCGGCGCGGCGTGCCGGCTGCCCGGTGCCCCGGACGTCGCCGCGTTCTGGGAGCTGCTCGACCGGGGCGTGGGCGCGGTGGGTGAGGCGCCGGAGGGCCGGGAGCTGGGGGACGCGCCCCGGTTCGGGGCGTACCTCGACGCCGTCGACCGGTTCGACGCGGCGTTCTTCGGCATCGGGCCGCGTGAGGCGGCGGCGACGGACCCGCAGCAGCGGCTGCTTCTGGAGCTGGGCTGGGAGGCGCTGGAGAACGCCCGGATCGTCCCCGCGGACCTGGCCGGCACCCGCACCGCCGTGTTCGCCGCCGCCATCTGGGACGACTACGCGGCGCTGCACCACCGCCAGGGCGCGGCCGCGGTCGGCCGGCACACGATCACCGGTCTGAACCGGGGCGTCCTCGCGAACCGCCTCTCCTACGTGCTCGGTCTCAACGGTCCGAGCCTCACCGTGGATTCGGCCCAGTCGTCGTCGCTCGTGGCGGTGCACCTGGCCTGTGAGAGCCTGCGCCGCGGCGAGTCCGACGTGGCGATCGTGGGCGGCGTGAACCTGGTCCTGGGCCCGGCGAGCGCGGCCGCGAGCGCCACGTTCGGCGCGCTGTCCCCGGACGGCCGCTGCCGCACCTTCGACGCGGAGGCCAACGGGTACGTGCGCGGTGAGGGCGGCGTCGCCGTCGTCCTCAAGCCACTGGCGGCGGCGCTCGCCGACGGCGACCCGGTGCTGTGCACGCTGCTGGGCAGCGCGGTCAACAACGACGGCGCGTCCGCGGGTCTCACCGTCCCCGACCGGGCGGCCCAGGAGGCGGTGATCCGCGAGGCCCACGTCCACGCGGGCACCACGCCCACGGCGGTGCAGTACGTCGAACTCCACGGCACGGGCACACCGGTCGGCGACCCGATCGAAGCCGCCGCGCTCGGGGCCGCGCTGGGCGCGGCGCGCGTGGCAGCCGGGGCGCCGCCCCTGCTCGTCGGCTCAGCGAAGACGAACGTGGGGCATCTCGAAGGCGCGGCCGGCCTGGTCGGCCTCCTCAAGACCGCCCTCGCCGTCCACCACGGGCGGTTGCCCGCGAGCCTCAACTTCCGTACGCCGCCTGCCTCCATCCCGCTCGCCGAGCTGGGCCTGGATGTCGTGACGGAGGGCCGCGCCTGGCCCCGGCAGGACGACGAGCCGCTGCTCGCCGGCGTCAGCTCGTTCGGCATGGGCGGCACCAACTGCCATGTGGTCGTGGGCACTGCGGTGCCCACAGAGGCCGGCCCCACGCCCGCCGCGCCCTCCGGCCCGCTGCCCTGGCTCGTCTCGGGCCGCGGCGACGACGCGGTGCGCGGCCAGGCGGCCCGGCTGCGCGACCACGTCCGGACCCTCGCCCCGACCGGGCAGCGCCCGCTCGACACCGCGTACTCCCTGGCCACGACCCGCACCCACTTCGAGGACCGCGCCGTCGTCCTCGCCACCGACCACGACACGGCCGCGGCGGCCCTCACAGCCCTGGCCGAGGGTCAGGCGCATCCGGCGGTGGTACGGGGCCAGGCCACGGCCGCCTCGGGCGGCGGGACGGCGTTCGTGTACTCGGGGCAGGGCAGTCAGCGCCCCGGAATGGGACGTGAACTGTACGAGACGTACGGGGAGTTCGCCGCCGCCTTCGACGAGATCTGCGCCGCCTTCGACCCCCACCTCGACCGCCCGCTACGCGAACTCGTCCTCAGCGGCGACGAGTCGATCCACGAAACGCGCTACGCACAGCCTGCACTCTTCGCGTTGGAGACCGCCCTGACCCGCCTGCTCGCGCACTGGGGCATCACCCCCGACGCGGTCGCCGGACACTCCATCGGCGAACTCAC